>JBEIHA010000085.1:0-10891 GCA_040381635.1 Pseudobdellovibrionaceae bacterium | reverse complement strand
GCTTGGCCCCGATGATCGTGCAAGCCTCGCTGGGATTTTCAGACGGAATTTTAAATATGGCCGCCCTTGGCTTTCTGGGCCTAGGCGCCCAAGCGCCAACGCCCGAATGGGGCGCCATGCTCTCGGATTCCAAAGCCTATATCGAAAGCGCCCCGTGGCTCGTGACTTGGCCGGGACTGTGTATTCTATCGGTGGTGCTGGCGTTTAATCTATTAGGTGATGGCCTTCGCGACGCCTTCGATCCCAAAATATGATCCCAAAATATAGTCGGAGCCTTTTCTGCAGTTCGGTGCGGCATAAATCTCAAAAAAGATCGGTCTCAAGCTCACTCTTGCCGCCAGTCTTTGGATCTCTGGGCAGCTTAAAGACTTGCTGTAACGGTAGTCTTCAACCCGATTGCAAATTCCCGCTGCCACCGGATTACGGTAAAAATACTTATAGGCATTGAGATAATAGTGATGACTGCCCATCAGCGTGCGAAAAAACTTAGCGCGCCAAGTGTGATTGATCCGGCCAGCGGATTTCGTAATTTGACGGCTTGTTGACGCTTGCAGGTATTGCATGCAGGCCGACAAGTTCCCTAACGGTGCCTCGGCAATCAGATGGTAGTGATTGCTCATCAGAACGAAGAGATAGATTTTGATTTCGAAAGCATGGGCGCAGAAGTGGAGGTTTTCCTCCATGATCTTCCGCACGTCATCCATGGGCATTCCGAACCAATCTTTATTGATACAACGCGCACCGAGACTATAGGGATAGTTAGGATCTAAGGCCATGCGGTCTATGCAACGTAAGTGCATCAGCCAGACTTGATTAAAACAGCCGCAATGATGTTTGGCGTCCGAAGCTCGATCGTGTATTGTTGATGCACCGAGCTGCATAAATGGCTCCGAGAGATTTATGGAATCATCGTTTAATTTTGATGCCAAAACCAAAGTCGATTTCTTAAAGAAGTTGCCCAGCCGTGATCGGTTGGCGGAATCGCTTGGCTTTAAGCCCGAAAAGTTTTTGGTCGTATATGACAAGCGGGTGGCCAAAAACGATGCGGTGAAGAAGTGGCTTAAGGACTTCACTGTCACCTATCCCGTATCGGCGGGCGAGGATTTGAAAGACCTGTCTAATTTTGCGTCTCACGTAAAAAAGATTTTTAAATTGATCACGCCTTTTTCCATGCGTGGCTTTTGCGTGGTGGGTCTGGGCGGCGGCTCGGTCGGTGACTTCACGGGTTTCTTGGCCAGCGTTTTGAAGCGTGGTGTGCCGCTGATCCATATTCCGACGACCTTGCTGGCGGCGATGGATTCTGCCCACGGGGGAAAGACGGCACTGAATATTGCCGACGTAAAAAACCAGATCGGTTCTTTCTATTCGGCCGATGCTATTTTGATCGTGCGCGGCTTGTTCGAAGGATTACCCGCCTTGCAACTTCAATCCGCCGGGGGCGAGCTCGCCAAGATGGCCCTGCTTGAAGGTGGCGATTTATTCACAAAATTTCGCGATAGCTTTAAACCGGATCTTGAATCCATCTGGGATTTTTTGCCAACAGCCATCGAAGCCAAATACAAAGTGGTGGAAAAAGACCCTTTCGAAAAATCAGGCGAGCGGCAACTTTTAAATTTAGGCCATTCGCTTGGTCATGCTTTAGAAAGCTATTACGGACTGGCCCACGGAGTCGCCGTCGGCCAGGGTTTGATCTTCGCCATCCAGTGGAGCGAGCATCAGGGTTACTTTCGCGGCGAGAATCCTGGAGAGATCGTTGGTCTGTTGGTCGATCGTTTGCAATTGCAACGTCCCCGGGATTTCGCGCGCACGAATAGGTCGATGTCACGCACGAAGCTTCAGCGCTACGTCAACGAAGATAAAAAAATGACGGACACCAGGCACTTCCATTTTATCTTTCTAGAAAATGTCGGGATGCCTTTTCGTAAAGAGGTCACTCTCGAATCCTTTCTCACGGAAACGCAGCGACAGGGCTGGACGTCGGTGTGATTCCGTTAGCGTTCGTGGGCCGCCTTCCGGCTTCAAAGTCTATGCTCAACCGCGCTCTTTTAGCGCAAAGTTATTTTCCGGAACTTCAGGTTCATGGTGATTCGGACGCGGACGATGTGCGACGGATGAAAGACGCGCTGGTGTCCTTGCGCGAGGGCCGGCCGATGGACTGCGGTTCGGCCGGGACGGTCTTGCGTTTTATGGCGGTTCGCGCGTCGCGCGTTTCGGGGAAACATATCTTGCAGGGTGAAAGGCGTTTATTCGAACGCCCCCAAGCCGAGTTGATAAAAATATTAAGCCAGCTGGGCGTAAGCGCTCGCCTGGGCGCCGATTCACTTGAGATCGAAGGTGCGGGATGGAAAATGCAAGGCGACACTTTGCTCGTGCCTTCGGACCGCAGCAGCCAATTTGCCACGGCGGTTTTGTTGAACGCTTGGGACTTGCCCTTCGAACTTTTTGTCTCCCTCGGTGGACGAAAAGTCTCGGAAGGGTATTGGAAGATGAGCGAGCGTATGGCCATGCAGCTGGGCATGAAGATAGATTTTTGGGATGGAGATTTTCGCGTGCCACGCGGGCAGAAAGTCAGTGCGACTGAAATACAAATCGAAACGGATATGAGTTCGGCCTTCGCGATCGCGGCGGTGGCTGCGGTAAGCGGCCGCGCGACCCTTGCCGACTTTCCCGAAACCAGCCTGCAGCCCGATGCCCAGTTTGTATCCATCCTGGCGGGCATGGGTGTTCCGGTGGTCCGGGGCGCTCATGGTTTAAAGATTGAGAAGGCCGAACGCCTCAATGGCGTACGGGTGAATCTAAAAAATACGCCGGATCTTTTTCCCGTTTTGGCCGCGCTCTGCGCTTTGGCGGTTGGTGAAAGTGATCTCTTTGGTGCACCTCAGTTGGTGCATAAAGAATCGAACCGTATCGAGGCGATGGCCCAAATCATCGAACGACAGGGGCGCGCGGTCGAACGAAAGCCCGATGGTCTAAGGATTTTGGGTGAATATCCACTAAAGCCGGGAGCGCAAGTCGAATTCGATACCGATCAGGATCACCGGCTGGCCTTCGCGGGTGCTGTCTTTAAAGCGGCGGGTCTGCCGATAAAAATTCAAAATCCCGAAGTGGTCTCGAAAAGTCTGCCGGATTTTTGGAAGATCCTGGGCTGGAATCCGTGACCACATTGTTGATCGGTCACCGTGGAACGGGCAAGACGGCCTTTCTGCAATCGCTAGAAAAATTCGCGGCGGCTCAAAAAATGAAATGCGCCTTTTTTGATTTGGATCTTGAGATCGAAAAAGAAACCGGGAAATCGGTCGTCGAATGGTTCGCACAGAGTGAAGCCGCCTTCCGGGTGGCTGAGAGAAAAACTTTTGCTTTGATAATGGCCCGCCCAGAAACCGACAAAATGATCGCCCTTGGCGCGGGCTTTGAAGGCCCACTGCCGAATGAGGCCCACGTGCTTTGGCTTCGGCGTGAAACCGACGGCGACGGCCGCGTGTTTGCCGGGCGGCCCCGCTTGAATCCTGAGCTGTCTCCGATCGATGAATACATGAATCGTTACCGAGTTCGCGAGCATCGCTTTCGCGCGTGGTCCCACGAACAATTGTTTTTGCCCGAAGGTTATCAAGGCGGGCTGGAAGATTTTGTTTTGAAACCACAAGCGCTGCACGTGCCTTATGACTTTACGTTGTTGCCGCCGCATTTCCGTGACTGGGAAAATTTCTGGGAAAAACGCTCCACCTGGGGTGTACGGCGAATGGAAATCCGTGATGATCTCTTGTCGAGCAATCAGGCCGTGCGCGCGCGCGAAAATCTGCCGCCCAAGCATTTGCTTAATTCTTTGCGCTCGAACGGCAAGATTCCCGTGACCGGTCAAACCGATTGGGCGCTGGAACTTGGCAAGCCTCCGCAGAAAGTGAATATTTTTTCCGTGCACGAGAGGCAGACTTCAATAGCCAAAACCTTAGCCGCGTTCGCCGCGGACACTGCGGTTATGGGAGTGGGCGGCGAGATATTGAAGCTCGCGGTTGAGATTGATAACTTCGATGAGCTGAAAGTGGGCCACGATTGGTGGCTCCAGGATCCCGGCGGTCGAGCTTTTTTGCCGCGCTCGAAAAATGGGCGTTGGCGTTGGTATCGGTCGCTTTTTGGACCATCGATGCCCGTGCATTTCTACCGCGAGGATGAAGGCTCGGCCGCTGACCAACCCTTGCTTTGGCAGATTCGTCTTCAGCCAGCATTCGAGAAAAATTTCGCCGCCGTACTGGGTTCGCCGGTGCACCATAGCCGCACGCCTCTCGAGCACTTGGATTTCTTCAAAGAAAAGAAAATGCCGGTCGTGGCAATTGACATTCCGGAGGCCGAATTTCCCGAAGCTCTAAAGCTTTTGATTGAATTAGGACTGACTCACGCGGCGGTGACCTCGCCGCTGAAGAAAGCCGCCTTCGAAGCTTGCCAAGACGTCACCCCAGAAGCTGAGGAAATGCGCGCTGTAAATACCCTACGGATCTCTGATGGGCGATTGAAGGGTCACAATACCGACGTGCTGGCGCTCAAGGAATTGAGTGCGGACTTACCCGGCGAAGTCTGGCTGTGGGGCGGGGGAGGATTGCGTTCGAGCGTGCGCGCGGCCTTCCCGAACGTGAAAGAGTTTTCGGCGCGCACGGGGTTGCCTCACCCAGGTACAGAAGATTTCAATTCACCGGCGGTGCTGATTTGGGCTGTAGGCCGAACGAAAGGTTTTCAATGGCCGCCCGAAAGCGTGAAGGTGGGACGAATTTTAGATTTGAATTACGGCGACGATTCGCCAGGTCTCGAATGGGCCCTGCTTCGTAACTTGCCCTACCAATCGGGAATGAAGATGTTTAAGCTACAGGCCGAATTTCAGCGTCGCTTTTGGCAACAAGCCGAGTAAGGAGCAAAAGTGCGAGGCAATCAGTTTGGACGTGTTTTTTGTTTGAACACTTTTGGCGAAAGTCACGGTCCCGCGCTAGGCGCGATGATCGATGGTTGTCCCGCGGGTGTTGTATGGCAACAAGATATGCTCAACCGTTCACTCGAACGTCGCCGCCCCGGCACCGGGCCGAATGTTTCGGCGCGGAACGAAAAAGATGTGGTTCAGGTGCTCTCGGGCATTTATGAAGGCGTGACTTTAGGTACGCCCATCGCGGCGGTGATTTTTAACGAGGACGCGCGTTCGAAAGATTACGATCCCAAGGTTATGGAAAAACGGCGGGGCCACGCCACTGACCTTTGGGTGGATAAATATGGCCACTCGGATCCGCGCGGCAGTGGGCGTGCATCAGGCCGCGAAACCGTATCGCGAGTGATCGGTGGCGCCGTCGCGCGCATGTTCGTGCAACAGCTCTATCCCGAAGCCAGCGTGATCGCCTTCGTGCAAAACATCGGCGTGATCGGAATGTCTGCGTCTGAAGCATTGGACGCCGCCGAGGCCCTTGAAACTGACCCTTGGCACGTTGACGAATTTTCGCTGCGTTGTCCTTCCGAAGAAAAAAACGAAGACATGGAATTGATGCTTTCGCGAGCCCGTGAGACCGGGGAGAGCTACGGCGGAACCGCGTATATGAGATTGGTTGGTTTACCTAAAGGACTCGGTCAACCAGTTTTTCACAAATTGAAATCTGAGTTAGGTTCGGCTTTCTTAAGCATCGGTGCCACTTGCGGAGTTGAAATGGGGCAAGGCTTCGCGGCGTCCGAAAAATCGGGAAAAGAATTTCACAATATAGATCAAGACTACGGCGGCATCCGCGGAGGCCTTTCCAGCGGTGAGCCGATCACCATGCGTGTGGCTTTTAAGCCAACCTCCTCGCGCCAAGGCGTCGCCCTAAAGGGGCGCCATGACCCATGTATCGTCCCGCGCGCGGTGCCCGTGCTCGAGGCGATGACATGGTTGGTTTTAGCAGATCAGATTCTTCTAGCAAGGCTCGATAGGGTATGATAACTCCGATGTCATTATGAAAACACAAGCAAATAAATCCAGTTCTAGGGTCAATGGTAATCAATGGAAATCCTTAAGGGAGAAAGCCGGCCTCACCCAGCGTGATGTGTCCGATTCACTCGGTTATTCCACTCCTCAGTTTATTTCGAACGTCGAGCGTGGACGCTGTCGCTTTCCGGTGCAAAAGCTTCCCCGAATCAAGAAGCTGTACAAATTGTCGAACGATCAAGTTCTGGAACTTTTTCTTACGGAAGAAAAAATCAGCCTCCTGCGCGTTTTCAAGCGCGGCAATAAAAATCATTAATTCTTAAGTTCATCTGCCCCGCAGTCGATGCTAGCTTAGCCAGATGTCGAAACTGCAGCGACACATTGGACTGTTCGCGCTCACTCTTTACGGGGTGGGCGATATCTTGGGCTCAGGAATCTACGGCCTCGTCGGTAAGGCGGCCGGCCAGCTCGGTAACTTTGTATGGCTGGCCTTTCTGGTCAGTTTTTTACTCGCTCTTTTGACTGGACTTTCTTACGCGGCCTTGGGCGCACGCTATCCACGCGCGGCCGGTAGCTCTTTTGTTATCTGGAAAGCCTTTCGAATCCCCTTTATCGCTTTCGTGGCCGGCATGGCCACCATGGCCTCGGGTCTGACCTCGATGGCGGCGGCGGCAAATATTTTCTCGGGCTATTTAAATGGAATGCTGGATTTTGTTCCGGTGTGGATGGGTATTCTTGGGTTTGTGTTGCTGCTCAGTGGGATCGTTTTCGCGGGCATCAAGGAATCCATGTGGGCCAATACGGTTTGCACCGTTATTGAAGTCACAGGTCTTTTGTTGATCATCGCGGCGGGGATTCCGTTTATCGGTCAAGTCGATCTGTTGGATATGAAGTCGATTCCCAATGCTTCGCTTCTGACGCCAACTCTTGTTTTGTCCGGGGCCGTGCTGACGTTTTATTCATTCGTCGGTTTCGAAGATCTGATCAACGTTAGCGAAGAGGTGATCAAGCCCAAGCGTACGGTTCCCTTGGCGCTGATGACCGCGATGCTGATTGCCTCGGTGATTTATATGTTAGTGGCCATCGTCGCCGTCAGTGTGGTTCCGGCCGATAAACTGGCGGCTTCGAAAGAACCTTTGGTCGATGTGATCCGCGTGGCGTGGCCTTGGTTTCCGTCAAAGCTCTTCAGTGTGATCGCCCTTTTTGCGGTGACGAACACCGCTTTGCTGAATTTTGTTATGGCTTCGCGCTTGATGTACGGTCTGGGAAACTTAGGGCTACTGCCGAAATTTGTGTCGAAGGTGCACGGGCGCACCAAGACGCCTTACATCGCCATCGCGATCGTGTTCTTGATTTTTCTGGTGCTGGCATTGGTGGGTAACGTGGCCTCGCTGGCGCGCGCGACCAGCCTGTTTGTTCTGTTGGTCTTTATGTGCATGAACGCCAGCCTTTTTGTTTTTCAGCGGGAAGACCGAAAGAAGAAGCGCAAAATCACACGCTGGCGCATTCCGCAGGTGATTCCCGTTTTGGGCGTGATCGGTACTATCGTTATGATGGCGCACGCCAACTTGGACGATCTGAAAATTGCCGGTTCATTAATGGTGGTCATCGTAGCGCTTTATTTGATTCATCGGCCAACGGCAGATCAGATCCAAAAATTTGAGTCCGCCAAGGATCCAAACTAACGCACCCTAGTTACGAAAAGGAAGCAGGTACCTTTTTGATTCCGCGGTAAAGGAAACTGGCGCCGCCAAAGAGGACGCGAAATTCCATAGACTCGAAACTTCCGGTGCGTTCCATCAACTCGACAAAGCGTTCACGGCTGGGGAAGCCGCGCGACGAATTATTAAGGTATTCGTACGCGAAGCGCTTGCCGGTCACCCAGCCACCCACGCGCGGAACAACTTTGCGGAAATAAAAATCAAAGAAGGGGCGAAGAGTGTTATCCGGCGAGTCCCCGGTTTCTAGAATCATCACTCGGCCGCCGGGCTTCACCACACGGGCCATTTCGCTAAGCGCTTTCAGCGGGTCGGACACATTGCGAATACCGTAGGCGATCGAGGCGATGTCGTATTGGTTGTCTTGAAAGGGCAGGTTCATGGCGTCGGCAATTTTGAAATCGACGTCGAGGCCTGCTTTCTTGGCCTTGGGCGGTGCGAGTTCCAGCATTTCCGCGCAAAAGTCAGTCCCTAGAACCGCGCCTTGGCTGCCAACTTTCTGTTTGAATTCGATGGCCAGATCGCCTGTTCCCGTGGCGCAGTCCAAGACTTTGTCGCCGGGCTTGGCTTCGCTCCACACCACGAGTTTACGTCGCCACAAGTGCGCAAGTCCCAAGGTCATAGCATCGTTGGCACGGTCGTAACCGGTCGCCACGGAAGCGAAAAGATTTTTGATCTCACTCGCCTTTGGGCCTTCAATGGACATCAGACAACCGCCATCGTTCGGTCTAGCGCGCTAAGCAGCTTGGGCAGTTTGGTCATCAACGTTTCGTACTGATTGAAATTCAATGATTGGTAACCGTCGGATTTAGCTTGTGCCGGATCGGGATGCACTTCCACTAGTAAACCATCTGCGCCGGCGGCGGCCGCGGCCAAAGCCATTTGCACCACCAGGTCCGCGCGACCAGTACCGTGTGAAGGATCAGCCATCACTGGGAAAGGCGTTTCCAGTTTTGCTAAAGCGATAGAGTTAAGATCGAAGGTGTTGCGCGTGCTGGTTTCGAAGGTCCGAATCCCACGTTCACACAGAATGACGTCTTCGTTTCCGCCTTTGATCAAATAATCGGCGGCCAAGATCCATTCTTTGAAGGTAGCTGCGAATCCGCGCTTCAGCAAAACGGGCTTTCGGATCAGCGAAAGCTCTTTCAGCAGAGCGTAGTTGTACATGTTGCGCGAGCCCACCTGAAAAACATCGACCACGTCCATTAAGTCTTCAATTTGCCGAGGATCGGTAATTTCTGAAATGAACGGTAGACCAATTTCGGTCTTCACTTTTTTGGCGATTTCGTAGGCTTCGCGGCCCATGCCCTGAAAAGCCTTGGGATCGGTGCGCAGCTTGTAAAGTCCCCCGCGCAGTCCCGTTCCGCCCCAGCGTTTGACTTGGTTAGCGGTGTTCTTTAACTGGTCTACAGATTCGACCGAGCAAGGACCGGCCCAGACTGAAAACGGACCGTTGCCAATGACGCTTGAACCTACCTTGACGGCTTTATACATGTGCTTCATTCTACCACCGTTTTAAGTCAACCTAAGTGCGCGTGTCACGGATTTAAGTGACCGGACAATTAACTGTGATTTTGATATGTCAATGCAAACACGTGAAGGCGAAATGGGTCTAGCTTGGCTAGCCGGTGAATCGGTCCGCAAGGGCCTAGCCATTCACACGCGCTCGACTTCGCCTTCCCCGGATTTATTGAGTTTTTTTGCTCCTGACTTTTCCCTACGCTCCACCGAGCCCTGGCTTTTGGGGGAGGAAATCCCCTACGCGCTACCCGCGCGGGAATCGCTTCCAGCGATGCTTTCTCGGGCTGAGCCCTCCAGCGCTGATTTCGCGCGCCTCTTCGAGGACGTGGCTGCGCGTATCCGAGCCGGTGAATTCGAAAAAGTAGTGCCCATGGTCCACGAGGAATTTGAGTTCGCGAGCCCACTTTCGAGCGCGATGTTCGCGTCAGAATTTTTACCCGGACAATTCTCCTACGGATTTCAATGCGGGAGTGAGGGCATGGTCGGGGTCACGCCCGAAATCCTTTTTTCGGTCGAACACGGCTTACTCAAGACCATGGCTTTAGCGGGGACCGGAATAGCCGACGGGCCTTCACTCTTAGATGATGAAAAGGAAATGCACGAGCACCGTTTGGTGGTTCGTCACATCGAAGGCGAGCTCAAGTTTTTCGGCGATTCCCGGATCGGTCAAACGACCGAAAGGGTCTACGGGGCTTTGAAGCATCTGTACACGCCTCTAGAATTTAAACTGGATCGGGTCCCCAAATTTGAAGACTTGGTTCGCCGCCTTCATCCCACGGCCGCTCTCGGTGGATGGCCGCGCAAGCCCGCGGTGCAGTGGTTGGAAAACCAGACTTTTCACCAAGCCCGAGGACGTTTCGGAGCGCCGTTCGGGTTCCAAGAAGGCACGCGCCTATTCTGCGTCGTCGCGATCCGCAATGTGCAATGGATTGGGTCGTACATGAAAGTGGCGGCCGGTTGTGGCGTCGTGGAGAAAAGCCAGGTCTTGAAGGAATGGAAAGAATTGGAACTTAAGCGCCAATCGATTTTTCGCGCTTTAGGAGTAAACTTGTGAGCAATTTGCGTCTCGCACAAACGGTATTAGAGCAAGCCTACGCGCAAGGTGTGCGCGAGGTGATCTTGTGTGCGGGCGCGCGCAATGCGCCCTTTGTGAAATTGCTCAGCCGGGAGTCTCCGTTCAAGATCTACTCGTTTTTTGAAGAGCGGAGTGCAGCGTTTTTCGCGCTTGGCCGCTCGCAAAGCGAGGGTCGGCCGGTCGCGGTGATTACGACCAGCGGCACCGCCGCCGCCGAACTTCTTCCCGCCTGCATCGAGGCCGATCACCAGCGCAAGCCGCTTTTGTTGATCACGGCCGATAGGCCTCGCCGGTACCGCGGCAGCGGTGCCCCGCAAACCATCATCCAGCCGGGAATTTTTTCGCACTACACGGGTGCGGACTGGGACATCGAAGGGGATTGGAGCGGGGACTTGAGCGCGCTTCAGAACGGTCGCCCGGTGCACGTGAATATCTCGTTTGACGAGCCTTTGCTTGAAGGTGAGTTTCTGGCGTGGAATCTGAAGAGCGCCGCCTCCCGGAGCACGGCTTTGGCTTCGGCTGGGCGCGAGAATAAGGCGTTTATTGAAATGAAAAAACCTTTGGTTATCGTGGGCGGCTTAAGCTCATCGGAAGCCGAAAAAGTCTTGCCCATTTTGTCCGCTTGGAAGCGTCCCTTGTATTTAGAAG
>JBEIHA010000084.1:0-10903 GCA_040381635.1 Pseudobdellovibrionaceae bacterium | reverse complement strand
TCCTTTACATAAGACGACGGCACGTTCGATCACATTTTCAAGCTCACGCACATTCCCCTTCCATTGATTCTTCAATAGAAATTCGGTCGCGATCTTAGTGAAGCCTTTGACGTTCACCCGGTTAAGGATGGCGTGTTTCTTAAGGAAGAAGTCGGAAAGCGGCATAATGTCCTCTTGGCGTTCACGCAGCGGCGGCAACATGATCGGGATCACGTTCAAACGGAAGAATAGATCTTCACGGAAGCGGTTTTCGATCACTTCTTGACGTAAATTTTTGTGGGTTGCGGACACCACTCGTATGTCGATCGTGCGCACCTGGTTTTCACCTAAACGCTTGATCTTTTTATCCTGTAGCACGCGCAACAGCTTAGCCTGCAGAGGTAAGCTCAGATCACCGATTTCGTCGAGGAAAAGGGTTCCGCCCGCGGCCTCTTCGAAAAGACCCACGCGCTTTTCAACGGCGCCGGTAAATGCCCCCTTGGCGTAACCAAAGAGTTCGGCTTCGAGCAAGTTTTCAGGAATAGCTGAACAATTGATGGCAACAAAGGGGCCTTTTTTACGGGAACCAAATTGATGGATGGCCTTCGCTACGACTTCTTTACCACTGCCGCTTTCCCCCGACACGAGGACGTGGGCGGTGCTGCTAGAAACTCGCTTCGCAAGATCGAGAGCCCGCAAAAATTTGGGTGCCTTACCGATGATTCCTTGCATGGGCCCGGCGTCGTTGCCGCTCACCACCGCTCGCAGGGCTTGGTTTTCGTCACGCATGCGGCTGAAGTGCAAGGCGCGCTCGACGGACACTTGCAGTTGAGGGAAGTGAAGAGGCTTAACGACGAAATCGTAAGCACCGGCTTCAATCGCTTCGAGAGCCACTTCGGCGCTTCGATGCGCGGTCATAATCACGAGAGGGGTGGTGATCCCTTTCTCGAGGAGCGCGGTGGTTAGTTCTACACCGCTCATTTTTGGTAAGCGCAGATCCGAAATGATCACATCGCAGAAATCATCCTTAGAACAAATGGCTTTTAGCGCTTCTTCGGCATCATCGAAGGTGACGAGCTCGTATCCCTTAGGGCGAAAGAAGCCCACGAGAAGGTCTTGAACATCCGGATCATCATCAATCACTACTAGTTTTGATCTTTTCATGACGTCAGAGGTAACACGTGTTCATTTATACCCCAAGATAAAAGTGGACAATTTCCCCTATATTTTTAGAAATGTACTCAGGATGCCCTCTGGGGCTTTTTGACCCGTGACGAAGTCTGGGCCCGTGACTTGCTCAATAGACTCTACACCGAGGCACTTCAACAAAAGACCTCACGACACCCCGCAAAGGGTGCCGTGGCCTACTTTTTTTCTACTCCACCTTTGTGTTAACTTCCGGGCGCTTACGACCAAGGGTTCGATTCTTTGGGCTGGAGTAGGCTTTAAAAGAATTCGTTTTTAATTCAAAACTGGAGAATCCAAATGCCTTCGCTCTTTACGCAACTGATTCACGCCGGAGAACCCCATCCTCGAATAGAGGGAGCGGTTTCGATGCCCGTTTTTCAAACCGCCAACTTTATCAATGGCGGCGAAGAAACCTACGGTGACGTTCGCTACGCACGACTAAACAACACACCCAATCATTTTGCCCTACACGACAAGCTAAGCGCCATCGAGGGCGGTGAAGCGGCCTTGGTTTTGGGTAGCGGAATGGCCGCGATCAGTACCACTTTCTTAGCTTTGCTTAAGGCTGGCGACCATATTTTGGTCCAGAAAACCCTTTACGGTGGGACCTTCTCTTTTATCAACGAAGAGCTGCGAAAATTTGGCGTGCACTTCGATTACGTGGACGCCGCCCGCCCAGAAACCTGGAAAGCACACCTTAAGTCCTCTACCAAAATGATTTATTGCGAAGCTATTTCGAATCCGCTGATGGAAGTTCCGGAGCTTCAAGAGATCGCGACTTTCGCGAAAGCCAATGGGCTGGTCTCGGTAATCGATAACACGTTCGCCACGCCGGTGAACTTTCGTCCACTGGATTTGGGCTTCGATCTTGTCTTGCATAGTGCGACGAAATATCTGAACGGACATTCGGACGTGATCGCGGGCGCGGTCATCGGCCGTAAGGATCTTATTCAAAAAATCAATCACTCGGCCGCCCACCTCGGCGGAACTCTAGATCCCCACGCCTGTTTTCTTTTACACCGGGGCCTAAAGACTCTAGCGGTGCGAATGCATCACCACAATGCCAGCGCTCTAAAAATAGCCCACTACTTGGCTTCCCATCCGGGCGTCGCTCGGGTCAATTTTCCAGGCTTAGAAACATCACCGTCTTATGCCTCGGCCCGCAAGCATCTGAAGGGTTTCGGTGGCATGCTGAGTTTTGAATTGAAAGACAAAGAGGCCGAATCTTTTTTGCGTGCCCTTAAGTTGCCGTTGGTCGCGGCTTCCTTAGGTGGCGTAGAATCTTTGGTGATCCAACCGGCGAAAAGTTCGCACTTAGGGCTGGGCGCAGCGGAGCGCGCGAAAGTGGGGATATCCGATGCCCTGATTCGCTACTCAGTCGGACTTGAAGACGCGGACGACTTGATTTCTGATATTGATAAAGCGCTTTGAAAGGTTTATTTGGTCGGGCGAAAGCGGGTGATCTGATCGATGCGCACCCAGAATGAAATCTTCGTCCCGGCCTCACTACGCCGAATCCAGCTCAGTGGCCGATTGAGCTTAATCCAGTAGGTGCCTTCGTTGGTCATCACTACCCATTGTTCCAATGTTTTTTCGATCAGGGTGCCTTCCATAAAGGTGGAGATCTTCGTTCCGGCAGAAGCCTGGCCGGGAAACCAAATCATGAGAGCTATAAGGACATAGAATCGCACCCCTTTATTCTATCCAATGAAGCTTGAACTTCTAAGCGACGAATTGAAACATCTCAAAATGAAACGCCTGAATTATTGAACGTGAAGGACTCGGCATTCTCTGATTTGAGTGCCCACTTCGAATTCGGCTGTGTCCCCAACCTTTAGACCCATCAAAGATTCACCCAGGGAAGACGTGGGCGAAACCACCTGCACGGGTCGCCCATCAAAGTCCAAACGCACGCCCCCCGCCTGAGGCATCAAAAAAACCATATTCTTTTTGCCATCGAGCTCAATTTCAACCAAGGCGGTGGATTGGACGGCATCGCTTGGGGCGAATTCTTTCAGTCCCGTGGTTCGAAAGATGTTCAAGGCCAAGTCGATCTCGGCCACTCGTTTGGCCTGGGCGCCGGCCAAGTAAGAGGCCTCAAGACCGCGCGTATCATATTCGTTTTCGGGCTTACTTTCTTCGTGCGTCGCGGCTTCGAGCGTCGCCAGAGCGGCCTGCTTAAGCACGACCAGGTCGTTTTCTAGCTTTTCAATTATAGCGAGGATAAGGCTTCGTTTGTTCATCGTTACTCCGTTTCAAACCATAACTGAAGACTTGCCAGACGCCAAAGTCATTCTCTATAGCTTAAAGCCTGGGAGGTGTGGTGTGAGCAAAACTTTTTTGGTTAGTTTCATGTTGCTGGGTCTTTCGGCTTGTGGCTACTACCGCGAAGACTTTTTGGCCGATCAAGCCCAAACCTTTCAAGCGGGACCGAAACCTTTGAGCTATGAAACCGTGAATGCGATTTTGGGACGCCATCATTGTTTGCAATGTCATTCGGACGCAGGCCGCAATCGTGGTCGCGTGAATCTAGAGACTTATGAAAAAGTGAAAGCCCGCGGCGCAGCCATACTGGATCAGATCGATCAAGGCTTTATGCCCGACGACAATGGACCGCGTGTTAGCCCCGAAGATCGTCAAGTGCTGGGCGAATGGGTCGAAGCCGGAATGCCCCTCTGACGCCAAGCCAGAACCAACATGACCAAATAGATTCCGGCCGCACTAAAGATTAGGGTCGGAATGCCGCGCTCAAAAAGAATCCACGGCACCAGAAGATAAGCGGGCACCAGGGCCAAAGAGTCATACAGGAAGGCCTGCCTAAGTCCATTCTGAAAATTCACTGCCCTTTGTAAGTTCACGTGAAACATCAGTGACGAAAAAAAGTAGAAGGGAAATACGGCCAAGACCAGAACGAAAAAGCGCACGAAAAGTTGAGGTATTGAGTCGATCCCTAAGTTTAAAATCAAGAACAGCCAAGCCAAAGAAAAAATCATGGCCACCGCGGTGGGCGCGAAACGCACCAACTGACCGCGAGAAAGCCTTCGGTCCACATAAAAGCTAGCCAACGAGGCCATCAGCGTCGTCGCGTAAGTGAATACATAAAACGT
Source organism: Pseudobdellovibrionaceae bacterium (assembly GCA_040381635.1). Taxonomy (GTDB): domain Bacteria; phylum Bdellovibrionota; class Bdellovibrionia; order Bdellovibrionales; family UBA1609; genus JALHOQ01. The sequence goes on along the minus strand of JBEIHA010000084.1, from coordinate 6,629 downwards.
CCCAATTTCATCCTGAAAAGCAGAGCGAAGCAAATAGCTGACGCCCAAGAATAAAAAGCAATGCGCAATCGACTGCAAAACAAAAACCGACTTCATCTGAGTTATGCCGAGCGACTTCTGCGACAACAAAAATTCGTTCACAAAAAAACCGACTAAGAGAATTCCCAGCATCCAGCAGGTGTAGAAGAAGATGTGGGTCCGATTGGGCGGCAGCATGCACATCCAATCCAAAAAGGGCATAGCGTCGGAATAGCGATCCGAGCAGGGACGCGAAAACAAGTCGCTAGACTGTTCGATCCGAGCGGACGCGTCGATCTTTAGACCAGCCAGCGACAGAGGATCGCCCCCTTTTCGTAAATGCATAAGCAAGGGACCAGGAGCTCCTTTGGCTGGATTTGGATTTTTCATAACGTAAAGAGTTTGCGCACGTGGGTCGACGATCGAATCAAGGCTTCCGGCGATGGCAGTGGGGATCCATCGGCGCCCTTTGTCCTCTGGTCGATTGATTTCTATAACCAGGGTTCCGCCTTCCTTCAGACGGTCCCAATAAGTTCGTATAGCCTCGGGCGTGTACAAGTTGTGGGGCTGGAAAAGCTGAAAGGGACTTGTGTTGCGTTGATCCACCGAGCTTTCAAGCACGATCCAGTCCCACTGTTTTTTGGACTGCTCGATAAAGGCGCGTCCGTCGTGGTCTAAGAAATTTACAAAGGGCAACTGGGGATTGATGCCATTACTTCGCATAAGCCGAACGGTGTTTCCGTCACGTTCGATGGCAAAAACTTTTTTGGTCGCCAGTTCAGAAGGCAAAGACCAAACCGTACGCCCCGATCCCACGCCGACAAAAATGATATCGTGATCCTTTGTAAACAAAGAATGATGTGCCTGGCGTCGCAGCGGGTCTCGGACGAACGGGAATTGATGTTCCGCTTGCAGATTGAGGATTCCCATATACGCCTGCGCATCATTGTCTTTGTGCAAGAACGTCATTCCGCGACGGTTCCAGGCGATTTGGTCAAAGGCTCGCGAATAGTGACTGAGGTGAGAAAGCGCGGACTTCTTCTTTGATTCACCAAGGTCTTGCGTGAGATCATCCAGATTGGTGTTATGGGCAACATGGCGTAGACGCTCGATTCGCAAATCCAATTTGGCAAAATGCAGCACCAAACCAGTGGCTAATACCAGGCCCACGCCACGCTTCCAGGAAAATCTCGTACTCAAAATCATGACGGCCAATAAAATCAAAAGAGCATTGCCACCGATGACTTTTACGAATTGGTCCGAAAATACGCCCCCCACGGCCATGGCGACAAGAAAGAGTCCATACAGGTAGTGCACTCGGGCGCCCGCTTCGGTCAGGTAGCTGTTCAATTCTTGCCCAAGAAGAAAGTAGAGCAACGCCGCTGGAATCCAACAAACCAAAATACGGACCGCCAACAAGCCTTGTGAATCCACGTTCAGGGGCAAAATCAAACTGCACGCCAAAAACAGAAGAAGGAGAACCGAGGCCATCAATGGAAATTGCGCACGGCCATGCCTTGCCTCGATGACAAAACCCAAACCCAATACGGCCCAGCACAGCGGAAAGAAATAAAATGTGATCGTCTGCGTGGTTTGCTGGAGATAGCCCGTACCCAAGAGCATTTGCAGCGTGATGGGCAAATAGCTTGCGCCAGCCAGCAATCCGGTCGCGAAAATTCCTAAAAAGGCACTTTGCATGCCCCAACTCTACGTAAGCACAACCCTACTGTAAACCCATTAAGCGGGTAGCGTCGTAACCTGCAACAACTTGTCGGCGAATTTGAGAAATCCGGGCAGCTGGGTGTCTTCGCGAATAGAGCGCTCGCGTGAAGCTCGGTTTTATAAAGTTCGACTGGCTTAATTATTCGACTCAATCATTTTGAATCTGAGGCTCTGCCACCAACCGGTCAGCGCAATCCCCAAAGCATGGGCCAGAAACAAATGAATGATTTTGAGCGGTATCGGCGAAAGCCAAAAGAGCGTGATCATGCCAATACAAATTGTCACCGCGGCGACAATGATCACATTCCAACATCGCTTTCGAAAATCAACTTCCTCTGCTGGCGTTTTTTCCCCCACGGAATAAAAGAGGGCGATCAGCCCAAAGCCACCTAGTATCCCCATCACCGGATGGAAGGTTCTTAGCTTCAGCAGAAAGTGGGAATCAGGATGGAAGTCCGCCAAAAAACCCTGGGCCAGCGACAGGGTCGGAAACAAAGTCGTTGAAAGTGCGGCGATGGCCCCGGTGATCCCTAGGAGCAGAAAAATCAAACCGGCGATTCTTGGTAGTTTTCTTAACAAACGATTTGAGAGCAGCTGATCGGCGTTAGTTCGTATAAACCATTCTTGTCGAGTGCAGAACAGCGCTACTAAAGTAAGGCTTATGACCAAAAGCACCGAGTTCGCGAAATGAAGACTCATCGCAAAGGCGCGAAAGGCCGAACTGTTCTGGCCCACCAGCCCGAAGAGAACAAGCTTGGCGCCAAGAAGCGCTTCGGTGATGGTGAAAAATAAAGAGGCCTTCACCCAAAAGCGGACAGGGTGCGCCTGCGCGAAAGCCTTGCGCGCAAACAAGACCAGCGCGACAACAAAGATGCCAAATAGACCCGACTGGATTCGGTGAGCGAGCTCAATCCACGTTTTTGTGGGGGCCGCAGCATCCGGTAGAACAACACCATGACAAAGCGGCCAAGACTCGCCGCACCCGTCCCCGCTATGGGAAATCCGCACCCAAGCTCCCCAGAGAATCACGAGTAAGGTGTAAACTACCAAGAGCCGCGCTGAGACGGTAAATCCCGGGGAAGGTGTTTGATTCGCGGGCTTGAAGACTTTCAGCATACTTCGGGCGAGCTTATTGCGAGAGCCCTCAGCAATCAAGAACGTTCATTGAGCTCCTCAAGCCTGCTCTTGATCCGTCTCATCTTAAATATCGAAGATTTTGCCCAACATCTGATTTTGCAACGTGATACGTTTCAACATTTAATGACTCCCTTCGATAAGAAACATGAAAGCCGCGCCGGTCCGAGGGGGTTCCGACGCTGCCTCCATGGGGGGATGGCTAATTCACCGCAACAGTTTTCACGCGCGATTTTTCACCTTTTGGAATTTTGATTTCTAAAACGCCGTTTTTATACAAAGCCTTCACTTCCTTCTCGTCGATAATTTCGGGCATTGTAATGTTGCGAAAGAACGAGCCATAGCTCGATTCGGTAAAAAAGCGTTTGCCTTTCTTCTCCGATTTCTCCGCTTGACGTTCACCGCGAACGGTAAGTTCGTTCCCTGAAATCTCCACGATCACGTCTTCCTTTTTGATGCCCGGAATTTCTATGCTTAATATATATTCACTTCCGTTGTCCTGAAGATCAGCGCGCGGACTAAAATCGAAACCTGCGGGAAGATCGGCAAGTCGACTATCAAGCAGGCGCTCCATTTGTCTTTGAATATCGTTTAGAGCAATTTTGCGGTCGAAAACTGTGACTTCGTTTTTCATTTTTTCTATCCTCATGTGGTGAGCGTTACGGAAAATATGTATTTCAAAAGGCGTTCCATATCTTGATCGTCTGGAAAACGTATCTTCCCGCAGAAACTGAGACTTTCCGTGCGAGATTGAGACAAAATGTCTTTTCCGATGCGCGAACAGCTTTTTATTTAACGGCACGAATCATGCGATAGCTAGGAGCATGGAGGAATCATGAAAACTAATTCACTTAAACCATTCGTCGGGGGAAAAATTATCATCTTGGGTGAGGATGCAACCGTCGGCCAAGCCGCAGCCGCAATGCTGCAGAGCCAGAGTGGGAGCGTTTTACTCACGGATCATAGGGGTCATCTAACGGGCATTGTTACAGACAGAGATATCGCCTGCGCATTTGCATCTGAGGACGTTCATCGAAATACGCAGCTTGGCTTCCTATCAAGTGGCCAGTTACACTCACTTTGTCCACACCAAACCCTGAAAGAGGCAATCAATTTAATGTACGAACAAGAAGTACGGCGAGTGCCAATTATTGAGAAGGTTCACGGCCAAAAGCAGAAATGCGTTGGAATGGTAACGATGGACGATCTGATCGCAGGAAAATTTGCGTCTTCTCGCGCCTTAAGTCGAATTGTTCGCTCACAAATCTCACAGCTTGGATACCAATTCGCAAAGAGATCGAACTTCGTTACGGCTCTAGGTCGCTACGCCACCGCCCTATTTTGGCCCTATTGGTTAATGGACTAATAAATTATCCGTGAATGGCCTTTCGAAGTTCAAAAACACTTAATTTACCAAAATCTTTAGGCGCACCTTGTGTATGTGCCAATACGATTGAGACAAAACGGCCCATCGGCGATGAATATGTCCCGTTTCATCAAGTTGTCGAACCGTAACCCGCCTGCTATCCAATGCGCCATTGCGCTCTTCTCTGGTGGCATGGCGGTTGCTCTACAAGACCGAATTAACAATGCCACCTTGCGAAGGACACCTTAAATGAGAAATCTAAATCACAATTCGAAACTGCCCGTCTACATCATTCAGGAATCGCCTGAATACATGAAGATTGCCTATAATTTAACGGGTGGGTCGTCCAGCGACATGGAAATGTACCTGAGTCAGGATCACAGCCGTCTTCATGTCGTCGGAAAGAAATTTTTTGATAACGTGGTTAATGAATTCCTGTGGACGTTTAGCCTCCCGAAAAATGTCGACTGCCCGAAGATAGAAATGGAAAAGCGGAATGACTTCTACGTTATCTCTGTGCCAAAAAAGGGTTTTTTGGCGCGGACAATTTCCAAATTTATTCTCCACTCGAATCTTCAAACGGCCTGCGCTATTTAGGTTTTGAGGAATTTACTTTTGCTCGCTCGCCAATACTCTTAAGATACTCGCCCAGAGCGGTGGGCGTAGCCACTTTTGCAGAGCGTTTCCTCCCCACTAGCAGATCCGCGCGTAAGGATGACATATGAATCAACTGATTACCGTTGGCAACAATCTTCCCAAAAACACCATCCGCTACATTTTGACCGTTCTCACTGTCCCTTTCATCTACATCCTTCTGGTTCCGGCGATGATGCTGGATTTCTTGGCCACTATTTATCAGTCACTATGTTTTCCGATCTACGGAATATTACCTGTGCACAGACAGAGTTACATGAGGCTTGACCGCAATCGCCTCTTAAAGCTCGACCGCATTCAAAAAATCAACTGCCAGTACTGTGGTTATTTCAATGGCGTTCTTGCTTATGTCCAAGAAATTGCGTCCCGTACTGAACAGTACTGGTGTCCGATTCATCACGAAAAGGACGCGCCATTCACACACTCTCGATATAAGAGCTTCGCGGATTTTGATCCAAATAAGGATTACACGAGAACTTTTGAGCTGTTTCGATCCGAGCTGAACCGGGAGCTTCGGCGTCGGCGCCGAGCTCTCGAAATTCGTTGAACACTAGCTATGAATCACAGTGACCGGTTCTTTCGCTCCAGAGAAAACATTGCGCATCGTGCGGCCAAATGAAGTTTGATTTAAAGGGCCACGAGAGGCTGTAAGGACAATCAGATCGGTGGCCTCACTTCGCGCATTCCGAAGAATTGCAGATCCGAGGTCTGAGGATCTTTTGTCCAATATGAGTTCACATTCGATGCCGAGTTTTCTCAATGCCTTTATTATCTTTTGCCCTGAGCGTTTACAGTTCTTGTCCGCCTGCTGAAGACCCATGGGGATTAGCTTGACCGGTGATGAAGGTGGCCCCCTCGGAACAAAGATAGAGCACCAAGCCGCTCAATCATTGGCGTCTCAATGACGCCCGGGCAAACTGCATTGACCCGAATTCCGAGTTTCGCATAGTCAAGCGCAGCAGATTTCGTAAGTCCTACTACCCCATGCTTGCTGGCCACATAAGCGGGAATGCCTTGGAATCCGACCAGGCCTGCAATCGACGAACAGTTCACGATGACTCCTAATTTATGTTCTAGCATGACCGGAATCTGATACTTCATGCAGAGCCAAATTCCCTTCAGATTTATGTCGATGACGTGATTCCAATTTTCCTCGGTACAATCCGCAGTGGTGGACTGCGCGCCCTCGATGCCTGCACACACGCGACGTGTGCGCCCTGTTTTGCAAAAGCCAATGCCTGATGCAGTCCCGGTGACAAAAGCGACTTTTTCGGCGAATGGGTATTGAATAGACTGCATTTTAATCCTCCGCCTCATAGCCTTCACTGCGCCCCGTCGCTTCTTCGATTCGAAATCTATAGATCACCGCCTTACTCAATATTGCTGAGATTTCTATTTCAAGCGGCGTTAGCCCTCTAGCACGCTCGAGCTCCGAAATTCGCAGCATCAGAAGACGCATTCCTCGTGCAGCCTCGAGTTCTTCAAGCTCTTCGAATTTGGCGTGAACAACTACACTTCTCCACTTAAACAGGCTTTTAACATCTTCTACCTGAATACAAACATGGGGATGGGACCTCATCATTTCGATCTTCTTACCTCTCCGCGAATGGCTATAAAGATAGTCACCATCGCGAGCATAGGTCACCGGTACGACATAAATTTCATTTCCTCTTCGGCACCCAAGATGGGCGTGGGAACCTTCGTTCAAAACAGCGTCGATCTCGCGCGATGAAAG
>JBEIHA010000083.1:0-10911 GCA_040381635.1 Pseudobdellovibrionaceae bacterium | reverse complement strand
CCCTCTTGAAACTGTTCAAGTAAGGCGCGGTGGCCGGCAACGCCCAAGACCTTTTGTTCGAATAAAGCTTCGGCCGCGGCCTTCAACTCGGGCAGCGAATCACACAAGAATACGCCCTTACCCGCCGCCAAACCATCGGCCTTCAAAACGTAAGGCGGAGTGAACTTCTGCGCGGCACGCAAAGTGTCCGCCACATTGTCCACGATTTCAAAAGCTGCGGTCGGGACGCCTGCGCGCACCATAAACTCTTTAGAAAAAATCTTGCTGCCTTCCAATTGAGCGGCAATTTGCGAAGGACCAACGACCTCCACACCCAAAGCACGCAATTGATCGGCAACGCCTGCGACCAGATAATTTTCGGGTCCAACAACCACACAATCGAATTGGTATTTCTTGATAAAAGCCTCGACGGCTTTCTGATCGCCCAGATCCAGGCTATGACAAATGGCTTCCTGAGAAATCCCGTCGCTTCCGGGGCTGGCGTGGACCTCCGTGACGGAGGGGGAGAACTTCAGGGCTCGAATGATGGCGTGCTCGCGGCCGCCTTGGCCTAATACTAAAAATCGCATGGCATGGTCTTAAGTCAGGTCCAACGGCCAGTCAATTGACTCCCCCCCGTCCTCACGATTTACTGAGATCAAATGAGAGACTCAAGCCTTCGACTGCAAGACAAAACCATAATGCTGGTGGGCCCATTCAACGGAGTCACCCAGGCCTGCGTGCGCGCTCTCACGGAATTTGGTTGTGACGTGGCCTACGTCAGCCAAGACAACCCCAATGCCCACCGCTACATCGACGGCCTGAACGAAGCCCGCGAGGTTCATGCGCACTACGGTCGGGCGGTTCATTACCATATGCCCCTGAAATCACCCGAGCAAGTGCAAGAAGTCTTGGGCGCCGTCACCCAAAGTATTGGCCGTATCGACGCTTTGGTGGACGCCACTCCCTTGACGTGGGATGCGCAGACCGAGGCCAAGAATGCGGTCGACGTCTGCGCGGAGCTTGCCGAAAAATGTGTCCCGTTTTTCTTAGCGAAACAGCGCGGACGTTTGGTTTTTCTGTTCGAAGACGAATGCCTTGAACGTGTTGTGCCGACCACCAACACCGCCGCTTTCCGCGATATGTTGACTGAAAAAATGGCGGAGCTCGCCAAAAACTATATCGGCAAAAACATCACCGCCAATGCGGTCGCCATTGGCGTGACCGATGATTTTTTATTGAAGCACAACCCTAAAAGCCCATCGCTTAAGAAATCGCTCGAAGCTCTCCAAGCAGAACATCCGACGATGCGCTTGGTGGAATACCAGGACGTTGCCTTAGGCGTCGCTTATTTAATTAGCGCCCTTAGTGCGAGTGTTACCGGCCAAACTCTTCGCCTCACGCAAGGTTTTCACCTCTAGAAAGCGGCATTCCATCTGCATTACTCAAAGGCATGAAGCTTTTGAAGAGTGCGGTCATCGCCGCGATCATTTTATTTGGGTTTAACGCCCCAGCGAAGAACTCGTGTGTCGAAGTTCTAGCCAGCGGTGCGCCTTCTGGCGCCCAAGTGCGCAGTGAGCGCGAGCGAGAGTCGCGGATTGTCCGCCTTCTCACTCACTACTTCGCGGCAAATCCACTTCCCGAAAATAGAACCGGCCGGCTCGATTTGATCCCGAACGAAGGCAAGGTCAGTCTAGCTTCCGAAGAATTCGACGAGTTGATTTTGAGTCCATTGGCCCAAGCCCTGGTCCTTGAACGCGAACTCTTGGACTTGCTGACGGACCAAATTCACACCAAGGTGAAGAATGCGGTTTTCGTTATCCTTCACGAAGGCCGTGCCGTTTCGATCGAATTCTACAACCCCCGCGCCCGCCCAGAAAATCCATTCACTAAAAGTGAGTACTCCGACGAATTGAAGGCCGTACCCTTAAACTCGCCCGCAGGACAGGCGCTTCTTCGCCAAGCGCGTGCAGCAAGCCTTAGCGACGAAGCCATCGTGAATTACTATCAGCCCCAGAGCTTCACCACTTTTTGTGGCATTGCCAGCTCTTGTATGGTTTTAAGCGCAATGCGCTCGCTGCCGCTGAGCCAAGACACCCTTATGAAATGGAATCGCCACGTAAAACCCGAGGCGATCGTCAAAGCCCAACTGGGAGAAGATCCCGGCTTTCAATTGGGGCAATTGGTGCAGCTCCTGAACAGTCGCCACGACCGAGCCCTCGGGGTTTATGCGCAGGCGCCCTTAAGAGAGGGCACAGCCTGGCTGAAGCAGGACATCGAGAATTCATTGAGGGGCCAAGAGCAAAAGATCATCGTTAATTTTCATGGCCTGACCCTTGGCACTTTAACAGGGGGCCATTTCTCGCCGGTGGCGGCCTTCGTCCCCGAAAGCAATATGATTTTGATTTTGGATACGGCCGCGCACAAAAACGAACCCTTCTGGATTCCTCTCGCCGATCTCTACCACGCGATGACCAAAATGGATTCGGGCAGTGGACAGCCGCGCGGTTGGATCCGCGTGTCCAAGCCGACCCTTCGCCGCTAGATTCGTTTTTCAATCATGATTTTTTCGGCACGCTCGAATTGTTCTGGTGGAACGGAAAGTCGATCGATCCGGCGAATATTTTCGTAGCGTGAAAAAATCTCGGTCGTTTCTTCGATTGGAATCGGGTGCGCATTGTAATCATATTTGTCGACCACGAAGATCTGCACAGCTTTATCCACCGCGGATCCTCCGTGGTATTTACTTAGGCGCGCCTGGGATGAGGAATGAATGACGGGAATACCTTCTTGTTCAAGCGCTGCGCTGATCAAGGCTGGCCGTGGTGATTCACCGTTGATGTGAAGTTCGAAGAGCATACGAAACGGCCTACGCTCGACCATGCGCCGGGCCCATTCGTTGTCCACTTTGCTTAGGTGGCGCCACAAAGCATAGTCCGTGCAATGAATGTATTCTTCAATGTCGCTGGGCACGCTAAAGGATCGATCGGCCGAGGTGAAATAGCGGTAGAGCAGTTCTTCGTAAATTAGACTTTTGTGATGGAAGTACACCATCAAGTGCATGTGATGGCGGGCGAGCAAAAAGTCATCGAAAGTGTAAAGTGCACGGCGATCTAGTGCTAAATGAAGTTTGTTTTCTTTGGGATGGAACGTGAGGTTCGACAACAGCCAGTTCAGCTCCACTTTACCGTAATTCGTGCCGCAGAAATAAGCGTCCCGTTCTAGGTAGTCCATCCGGTCGACGTCCATTTCGCTCGATACGATTTGGCTTAAGATGGGACGGAAGTCGAAACCGCCTTCGATGAAAAATGAATCGTCCAGTTTCAATGTCTTATCGATCAAACAAGCGACATGAAAGGGATCAATGTCGCTGAAATTGCGTTTCAAGGTTTCGGTCAACGAGGAATCCGTAACGAACTTGATCGTGTAATCTTCGTGGTTCGCTTGCGCGCCCTGGGCCGGCGGGAGGTCGCGCTTGTTATAGATCCCCACATTTAAGCTGGCTAATGAAGGCATGACCTCTTCAGACGCGTGCGACAAGGGGCCGTGACCAATGTCATGCAGCAAAGCCCCTAGACGCAAAGTCTGCCGCAAGCGTTTGCGATTGCTAACGCTTGAGAACTGAAAATTCGCAAAGATATTATCAAAAGCCAAACCCGCCAAATGACACACACCCAAGGAATGTAAAAATCGATTATGAGTGGCGCCGGGGAAGCTAAATTCAGAAAACCCGAGTTGTTTAATTTGGCGTAGGCGCTGGTAAGCTTTAGAATCCAGCACATTCACTTCGGCATTAGCTAAAGCGATATTGCCATGTATTGGGTCGCGGACATCCATGGCCTTTGAATTAGTCGCGATAGCGCCCAAGGTCAATGTCTGCCGAAAACGCCTCATTTTTAACCCTTGCGTGTCTCAGGGCGGAACGCCTTAGGCCAAAATCCTGCATTGTTAAGGGAACCTAGCTTAAGGTCCAGCTCGTTGACTCCGATGAGGCTATAGGACCTTGAACCCAGCAGAACGTGCTCAGAGGAAAGAATATGAACGGTGCACCCCCGAAGCCCCACATACTCGTCGTCGACGATGACGAATCCATGCGATTTATGCTTCAAACCAAACTGTTCCAATGTGGATACAATGTCACGGTGGCCGCCAGTGGATCTCACGCGATTCAGATCCTACAGACTACCAAGAAATTCGACTTGGTGCTCTGTGATCTAAAGATGCCCCTCAAAAGCGGCATAGATGTGATTAAGTTTATGAAGGATCAGGATATCCAGGTACCGACGGTCATTCTGACCGGCTTTCCCGAACGCGACAAAATCATTTCGGCCGCAAAAATGGGAATTCAAGACGTGCTTGTCAAACCCGTACGCCACAACGACCTCATGAACATGATACGCACCAAGCTTGGAGAGTCGGATGAAGCTCAAGAGTCAGCATCCTAAACTTACGCTACTGCACGATGAACTGCCCGAGCATGTACTAGAGTACATGAAACTTACCCGGCTTGCCGAGATGGGCCGAATGGCCGCCGGCATTGCCCACGAAATTAATAACCCGCTGATGATCATTCAGGGCTTCGCCGAGAACCTTGAGCTTCTGATGTCGCAAGACAACCCACCGGTTGAGGATATGCGTCTGCAGATCCTCGAAGTCGTAAAGACTTGTCAGCGCATTTCGCGCATCGTCAGTAAGATGAACCGGATGTCGCACACGCAAAAGTTGCGTCTGCACGTCGTGGATCTGGCCGAAGTCTCTTTGAATGTCGTGGACTTTATAAGGGTCCAGGTGGCCGATATGGACGTCCGCCTGGAGTTCGATTTCGACAAGCCGCTGCCCATTCGCTGCGACGTCGTGCAGGTCGAACAAATTGTTTTGAACCTTATTGCCAATGCACTCAAAGCCTTGGAATCGGTGCGAGTCGACCGCCGTCTTCGCATTTCCTTCGATGAAGTGGGCCCCTGGCAACAAATAAAAATTTGGAATAACGGTCCAGAGATTCCGGCTGAGATTCAAACCAAAATCATGGCGCCGTTTTTCTCGACAAAGGATAGCGAGGGTTCGGGGCTTGGACTGCCCGTTTCGAAAGCCATCATGGAAGTCCACGGGGGCGATTTGAGCTTTAACTCCAGCGCCGAGATGGGTACTGAATTCATTCTCTCGTTTCCCCGGCCCTCCAAAAACCCCTGGCAGGCACGCGACCGTCAAGAACGTGGAACGGTTTTTATTGTTGATCCACAGGCCAATTACCGTCGCACGCTTGAGGAGAAGTTTCGCCTACTCGGTTTCCACGTCGAGGCTTTCCAGGATTTTAGCAAGGCTTTTGCCGCCATTGCTCAATCAAAGTCCGTCGCCGGCATTATGATCGATATCATTCCTGGCCAGCAAGAAAGCGTCAGCATGGTCAAACAGTTGCGCGGGCAACTGGGGCCGACGGGTCTGATTTTCGCCATATCGCACTTTCCATCGGCACGGGATCTCAAAGCGAACTTAAAGGCCGCTGGTGCCACCGAATTGTTTGAAAAACCTCTGCATGCCGACAACTTCACATACATCTTGAAGCTATTGGATTCTCCCGTTTTGGATGCACCGGTTAAAAAGGCCGCGTAGATTTTCTAGCCTTTCCCTCCACCGAAAAATTGCGATAAGCTCTGCGCCATGAAGCAATACCACGACCTAGTTCGCCACGTTCTTGAAAACGGAACCGACAAAGAAGACCGCACCGGCACCGGAACACTTTCGGTGTTTGGCCACCAGATGCGCTTCGATCTCAAGGAAGGCTTCCCGCTGGTGACCACCAAGAAAGTGCACTTGCGCGCGATCATTCACGAATTGCTGTGGTTTCTCAAAGGTGAAACCAACATCAAATATCTCACCGACAACAAGGTCACGATTTGGAATGAGTGGGCGGATGCCAACGGTGATTTAGGCCGTGTTTACGGCGCCCAGTGGCGCCACTGGCGTAAACCCGACGGCAGCGAGGTCGATCAGATCGCTAACTTGGTGAAGTCTTTAAAGACCAATCCCGATTCCCGGCGCCATTTAGTGGTCGCCTACAATCCGGGCGAGGTTGAGGGCATGGCGCTACCTCCTTGCCATTCTTTTTTTCAGTTCTACGTGGCGGCTAATAGAAGTCGGCAGGACGGCGCGCCTTCCAAAAAACTGTCCTGTCAGCTTTACCAGCGCAGCGCCGATATCTTTTTGGGTGTGCCTTTCAATATCGCCTCTTACGCTTTGTTGACGCAGATGATGGCGCAGGTTTGCGGCTATGAACTGGGCGACTTCGTGCACACGATGGGTGACGCGCACTTGTATCGCAATCATTTGGATCAGGCGAAGCTTCAGCTCACACGGACTCCGCGCGCTCTGCCCCGAATGAAGATCAATCCCGCGATAAAAGATATTTTCGCCTTTCAATTCGAAGACTTCGAACTGGAAGGTTACGATCCCCACCCCGCGATCAAGGGCGAGGTAGCGGTATGATTTCACATATCGTCGCTGCGAGTGAAAATGACGTGATTGGCGTGAACAACGACCTGCCCTGGGAAATCCCTGAGGATATGAAATTCTTCCGCGATAAGACCAAAGGTCGCGCCATGATTATGGGGCGAAAGACTTACGAATCCGTGGGCCATCCATTGCCCGGTCGGCTGAGCATCATCATTACGCGCAACAAAGACTACAAAGTGGATTCGCCACTGGCCGTGATTCAACCCGATTTGAAGTCAGCGATTGCTTATGCCCAAACTCAAGTGTCCAAATGGGGCGAAGAGATCTTCATTATCGGCGGCGGCGAAATCTTTAAAGATTCGATGGATGTCGTGGACGTGATCTACTTGACCCGAATTCATAAAGATTACGACGGCGATATCAGATACCCAAAAGTAGACGCCAAGAAGTTCGAATTGGTCGAAGAGCGACCGCGCACCGAACCCGTACCGTTCACTTTTTTGACTTACTTTCGTAGGAAATAAAACCGGCGGCAACTTCGATTTAGCTTGAATACAATTCGCTAGCGTTCAAATAATTGATTCATGGCAAAAAAATCGCCTTCCAATGGATTCTCCATAATCGAGGTTTTGGTTGCACTCGGCATCCTGAGTGTCTTGACGATGGCCATGATGCAGCTGTCCGAAACCAGTTTCCAGGCGGCGCGCGCGGTTCGACAAAGCACCACGGCGGTTTCGATCAAGCAGGGCGTGAATACACTTTTGAACTCCATTTCGATGTGTGGAGGGGCCTTCACCGACATGGACAATGCCAACCCGATCAATTTAGGGGTGAACTGGGCGGACCCGAAAGCTATCCGAAAAATTTCTTTCGGTGCGGAAATATTGGCCGAAGTTGGCCAAGTTCACGGCGAACTGAGAACCCAGGAAATTACGCTGACCAGGCAAGAGGGTCCGTTCGATGTTCTGACCCCTGGGGTACCTGTGCCACAAATGAAGCGCTACACGGCTACGCTCAAGTTAAAGCAGCAAAAGGCTTCGACTGAGGCGACGCTTGGCGGGAGCTACATGCAGAGCTCAACTTTCTATATGGTTTTGACCGCCGACAATACCGGGCGCTTGTACACTTGCTATGGGGGGGCGCAATGGGACATGCTGCGCGACATTTGCGAGCATCAACTGGATGGAGAATGGGATTCAAGTCAGTCGCCGTCTTGTTTGATCCGTCGTATGACTATTTCGGACTCTTTCGCCAACCGGACCATTGCTTCCAACGAAACTTTCCCGAACTTAGTTGCGCAGGCTGGGGTGCCGGATCCAACTGGGATAACTGTGGACGGGGTTTTGAGTGCACGCGGTGGCCTCTTTTTTGGAGATTTCGGCGCTTGGGGGGGCAAGACGATGGACCGTGCGTGGATCAACAGATGTCCAATCGGCACGCCCCCATGTAGCTTAACCGGTGGCGACATCGCCCAAGGAATGTTGCACATTTCAGGAATGGTGAATCCCCAATTTCCTTTGGGCTTTCAAGATGAAGCCAATTCCAGAAGGCTTGTTACGTTGTTCGATCACGCGGTTATTCCAAATCCCTACGCGCGTTTGTGGATCGGTAGTGGCTCTATCCCTACCGGAAACATCAATACTTCCGGTATACTTCACGTGGTGAATAATTACGGCTCTGGTCAGCCCGCCGTCGTTGCCCCCGAGGCTACGGGTCTCACGGCGGTTTTCGAGTCCACGCGAGGTATGGGTGTGGCCATGGTGGCGGGTCCTCAACCCACCGCGGCTCAAGACACGGTTTCCATGTTTGCTGTGACCGATCGGCCCATGGGCAACCGGCCCTACTGGTATTTTGCGCTCGCCAAAGACGCTGGTTCTAACACGGATCAAGGACTGCACGTGGGACTTCAACCCGTTGGTTCGGCGAACTCGAATCATATGATCATCAGTCCCAGCGGAACTGTGAATTTTCCGTCGGGAAAAGTACGCATAGGCGGCGCTTACGGCACCGACGCCACGGCAGGTCTCACGGTCAATGGCGGTCTCACGGCCTCCGGGATCGCCCGCGCGACGCAATTCACTACGGTTTCGGACTTTAGACTAAAAACGAATGTTCGAAACGCAGGTGAATCGCTGGCAAAATTAACAAGGCTCTCGGCCAAGATTTTTCAATGGAAAAACGATGCCTCGAAGAAAAATCAAATGGGTCTAATCGCGCAAGAAGTGGAAGCCGAATTCCCCGAATTGATTGTCAGCGATGAAAAGGGATTTAAGTCCATCGACTATGCCGGGCTGAGCGCTATGCTACTTGAGGGTGTTAAGGAATTGGATTCAAAAATTGAGGGCTTGGACGCGCGCCTAAAACGCTTGGAACGCTAGTTCGGATTCCCAGAAACACGAGGTTCGTTGGGCGGACACGAACCGCAACAAGGATCGCAAGAGACAGGAACATTGTGTTTACAACTTACGGTCGTGCTGCTTTCCATAGAATTTATGTCCGACGAGATCGTGCAAGCGGAAGATCCCTCGAAAGGAATAGACTTTTGATGGTCGGACACATCACCGCAGGAATTTGTGACAGGGATTTCCACCAGACTGAAACTTCCGCAAAAGGGTGTGGTGTTCACCGTGGTATAGCAAGGCTCACAGGGCGGCTCTGGATCAACCATTTGCGCAAATGCAATACTTGGAAGGACGCTCAGCGTAGAAATAAACAAAAAAACCATAATCTCTATTTTGCGTTTTAAGTGTCGAAAGGACAAATCATTTTCAATATGAGACAGAATCGCAGATCAATCCGGAACTTCTTTATACGCCCCGGTCCACAGTTGCGCGTCGGCGCGGGATTTTTGGTGATCATTTTAGTGCTCCAAAGCGGGATTTTGTTTGGCCTAAGGTGGCCCATCCAAACCTTCTTTGATGAACTTCAGAGGTTTTACCGAATCGATGGGGCCGAATTACAGACTTTCGTCATATCGATCCAAAGCACACTCCTCTACGCCTCGCTGGTGAGTCTGGCTTTGGCGCTGATTGCCATTATTTATGGACTTAGATTAAGCCACCAGATTTACGGACCTCTGGTCCCTATCCAAAGACACATTAAGAGCCTGGTTGACGGGGACTATTCCTCGCGTATCCATCTGCGCAAGGGCGACGAGTTCAAAGAACTCGAAGGTAGTTTAAACGCCTTGGCCGCGAACCTTGAAAAAGCCATGCCTCCAAACTGAAAGTCCAGGACCGGTCGAGTTGGACCTCGACAAGCTCAACTGAGATCTTGGACTTCGCTACAATACCGGGATGATCACACTCCTTTTTGGCTTCCTGATGTCTTTCCCTGTGTTCGCCTTCGAAATCTGCAATTCTGAAAATAACTATTTGGAAATGGCCTTACCGCCGGCCGAACCATCCGCGGCTCCTTCGAGCTTTCCGCGAGTTTGCATCGAGAGTGCGCATTTAAGCTTACCTCTGTCGGGCTTTTACGGTTTTTGTCCGACACCGATTGGTCGACCGGCGCGCACCCACAAGCGACCGTGCATTTCTGAAAAATATGTCAGCGCTGTCCACAGCGGTCTTGTCGATGTCACCGATTGCTTCGGCTATGACCCTCAGCTTGCCTACGCGACTTTTATGCTAGAAAGCGGCACGCATTTGAATGCCGTAGGGGCTGCGACCGACGTAGGTATTGGACAGTTGACCAAGTCCGCTATCGACGAAGTGAATTTGAATGCTTTCGATCGTGCTTATCGTCAAGCTTCGAGGAGCGGGAAGCCTTCGTGCTCGCGAATTCTGCCCGCGATGACCAAACATGGCTCCGCCATCGAAGAGCGTTGCGGTTTTATGAGTCTGCCCGAAAATCCCGTGCGCAATTTAGTTTACTCCATTTTACTGCTGCAACAAAACCGACGCGTGATCAACAACCTCTGGGCGCGCCTGCAGATCGATCTTCCCGATGCCGTGGATGCGGAACGCCTGAAAACATTGATGTCGATGCTGGCTTACAACTCCGGCCCCGCAGGCATTGTATCGGTACTTAAGTCCTACAGCACCCAAATGGGGCCGACCCTAACCAACCAACATTTCGATTTTGAAGGTCCGGACGAAGGCGGGTTCGCACGCTACATCAATTCGCACTTTCCCTCCAACGATCCGGTGGTGCGCAAAAGGGTTTCGAAATACGTAGGTCACGTTATGGCCTCGGCGCGGCGCATGGACCGCGTGGCGGGGGGGCGGCAGGAGTGTGTGCATGTTAAATACCTCATGCCGCCGATTCGCGCGATCGCGCAGATCAACGAACAGAATCGTGCGCAAGCGCGCGGGCTAGTGAAGCAATATGCTTGGTCCGTGGCCGAGATTTTCAAAACTTGCCATGATTTCGAATTCGCGTTTCTTGGACAAACTTTGCGAGCGCAAGACTTGACCCCGCAGCTGCGCGCCGTTCATCATAGGTTGTGCAAAAGATAAAATTTTTTCTTAGTGCGATCCT
>JBEIHA010000082.1:0-10967 GCA_040381635.1 Pseudobdellovibrionaceae bacterium | reverse complement strand
CTGCATCTTTAGCGTTAAACCGCCCGTCCCTTTACCCGAGGGCTTTGTCGCCGAAGACCGCCCAAAGCAACGTTTCGTGATCGGAACCTTCGAAGGTTCACCGTCGGTAGGCCCATTCAAAGTGTATCCGAAGGTCCAAGACTACATTCAGACGCAGCGTCTCAAGCAGTCCGGCGCGGTGATCGAGACCTACCTAATTCGCGGCGAAAAAGTCACAACCGAATTTTTGTTCCCCCTCGAAGCCTTCTAAGATTGACCTCCTTGACGCTTAGGAGGACCTTTAAATGGTTAATGTATTCTATAATTCAGGAGGAAACCTATGTTTCAAAAGATCAAAGCTTTCGTCGCTCTCGCCACTCTTGCCGGATTCATGACTACCGCCAATGCAGGTGTCCTGATTGAACCTTACCTCGGCTACCTAACCGGGAAAACCGAGCAGGGGTCAACCGAAGTGGACATTTCGGGAGTGAACTTCGGAGCTCGCCTCGGTTACAAAAGTTTTCTAGGACTGATGGGCGGTTTCGATTACATGACTGCCAAACTCGAAGACGAAGCCAATCCTAAAAACGATGTCACGCCATCGCAACTCGGCGTCTTCGTTGGCTTCGAATTTCCTATTTTGCTTCGCGTTTATGGCGTCTACGGTATTAGCAACAAAACGAAGTACAAAGACTCGAATGGTTCAGACACTCTTGAAGGTGGCGATCACATTAAGTTAGGCGTAGGCTTTACAGCTTTACCACTTGTGTCCATAAATCTTGAATACATCATGGCTTCTTACGATGAAAATGACGGCCAATCGTTTTCTCCTGAATTGACCATGAAAACCTACGGTTTGAGCATCAGCGCACCCTTCGATTTCTAATGGAATACCGCAAACTCGGCCGCAATGGTTTGCGAGTTTCGGCCCTTTCCTTCGGGTCCTGGGTCACCTTTGGCAACCAACTGGATATCCACAAAGCCACCGACTGCATGTCGGTGGCCTATGAACACGGGGTTAATTTCTTCGATAACGCCGAAGTCTACGCCGGCGGGAAATCCGAAGAAGTCATGGGTCAGGTTCTCAAAAAACTAAACTGGCCCCGCTTAAACTACGTGGTTTCGTCCAAGTTTTTCTGGGGCATCGCCAACGGTCCTAATTCCCGCAACACCTTGAACCGCAAATACCTGATGCAGGCGATCGATGGCTCACTTGCGCGTTTAGGCTTGGATTTCGTAGACCTCGTTTATTGCCACCGGGCAGACCCCGAAACTCCGATGGAAGAAGTCGTTTGGGCGATGAACGATATGATCACTTCCGGAAAAGCTCTTTACTGGGGCACTTCGGAATGGACTGCGAATGAAATCACTTGCGCCATGGAAATCTGCGAAAAAATGAATTTGCGCGCGCCCATAGTTGAGCAACCGCAGTACAACCTAATTGTTCGCGAGCGCGTGGAACTCGAGTATCGACCCATCATCGACAATCACGGGATTGGTTTGACCACATGGTCGCCGCTTTCTTCCGGGGTATTGACCGGTAAATATTTAAACGGAATTCCCGCCGGATCGCGCCTTTCGCAAGAGAGCATGTCCTGGTTGCGCGAAGAAGCCCTAAGTCCCGGGCGCGTGGCACAGGTCGAAAAATTCTTAAAAGTCGCTAAGGAATTGAACTGCACGCCTGCACAACTCGCGATCGCCTGGTGCTTAAGGAATAAACAAGTCAGTAGCGTGATCACGGGTGCAAGTGCGCCTGAACAAGTTCTTGAAAACATGAAGGCCTTCACTCTTTTCCAAAGTCTCGACCGTTCCGTTTGGCCGAAAATCGAAAAAATATTCGGTGGTTAAGGCCAGCAAATTTTTAAACGTAAGACCCGCGCTTGATTTTATCGATAATGACCTTTTCCAAGATCAAAGGATCCTTAGGATCGACGCTGAACACGGCCTGTTGTTCGCAACGCTTCTTTTCTTTCACTAACCAGTGCAGAATATCCGCCAGCTTCTTATTCTTCTTATCTTTAAAGAAGGGATCGTTTTCTAAGGCGTCTTTCGCCTTTTTCAACGAGCGGGCTTCGGCCACGTCACGGTCATTCACATCGTAATAATTCAAATCCAATTTCTTCACATCTTCGGGCAACACGCCTAAGAACTTCACGTCCGGCGCCGAGAAATCGGCATTGCGGATCAGCGAGGCGGCCGAACCGGCCTTCAGGGTGCGAAAGATGTTTTGCAACGTGTACGCGTCCAGATCTCCGTAGAAATACATGGGCAAGCTCAATTGATCTTGAATCGTTTTGCACCAGCCACGAACCCCGTTCGAAGGTACCCCTTGCGCGCCGAGGATGATGCAGTTGTGACGAATATGCATGCCGTTGGCTACGAGGGTGTTGGCCGTACCTTCCGATTCGATCACTAGACAAAAATCAATTTTGCCTTTCTTGGGCTTAAGCTTAAACTGTTGCGGCTTGTTCTTCGGCTGGAACGGCGTTGTACCCAGCGAGCCTAAATCCACAACCGCGGTTGTGCCATCGGACAAAGTTTCGGTGACCACCAAGTTCTTTGAATAGGTTTGCCCGCCGCGATCATTGGCGAAGCAATTCATTTCTTCCCGGTAAACTTCCAACATATCGCAAATAAAATCGATGATCGCGTCGCTTTCGGGCTGATCATCAAAATCCAAAGCTTTTAGCTCGGGATTCTTCTTAATCATACCTTTGACGATGTAGTAATATTCACGCTTCGTGTGCGTGGCGGCGCCGATTAATTTTTCGAGCAGAATCTCGAGCATAAAAATCGTTCGCGTCATCTTTTGTACGGACGAAACGTTCAACTCAGTCTTCACGACCTTATCGCCAGCGGTAAGAAAACCCACCTTCGAATTGTAGAAGGAATTGTCCAGAGAGCACTTAACCGCTTCAAGCACCGGGCGCTTGGCTTTTTCAAGGTCGCTCAAAATGCTTTCGCAAAGAATCTTGGCTTCTTTTCGAATATCGATTTTTGAATCGCGAATACGGATCTTTGCCATTATCTAAAATTCCTTATTTCTTTCCGCGTGAGTCGGGCGCGGGATCGGCTTTCTTTTTGGTGCTAGCGGCTTTTTTAGTGCCCGCGTTGATATCGCGCGCGGCCAGCTCTTCGTGCTCTTCCACTGCGGCTTCGGAGGGCGTGCCCTTAGCATCGACTTCGTCTTGGTGAAGGGCGGTTTCGCCGTCGTCGCCGCCGAATTTCGCACGCTGACGATCTTTCAACTGCTGCAGCTTAGAAGTGGCGTGTTCAAGTTCAGCTTCCGCCGAAGAGGCATCGCGACCTAAAAGTTTTTTAAGGCCAATTTCAGCGCGATCGGTACGCGCTTTCGGGGCGTTCAAGATTTTCGCCAGGTACTGGACCAAGATGGGTCCGAATTTCTCCATATGCGAGATTTTGCGCTCGAGGTCGGCGGCTTTGCCCTCGGCCTTAATGTGGCGCGAGAGTTTTTGTCCGGCCTGCATCAGAGCGCGGCGGATTTCTTCAACCAAATCTTCACCGCCGTCGATGGTCTCTTTCGAGGCGTTTTTAAACTTAATAAAGGGCGAGGTCACGCTGACCGCGTATACGTAGGGACCCGTGGGTACCGAATCCTTAGGTTGATTCAAACCGTACGAACGCCAATTGACACTTTCAACGGCCTTAGTGATCGCGCAAGCTCCCTTATCGAACTGCAAGGGCACGCGGTTAGCGAAACGCAACAGCTGAACAGGAGCATCGTTGGCTTCCGCATTCAGGTGCGTGAAACGCGCGATCGCCACTTCGACGACCACCGGCTTGAAATCGCAAATCGTAGGCTTGCGCGTGACGACCGAGAAAAAATCCGTTTCGCCAAGCCGCTGAATCGATTTGCTTAAGGCCTCTTCACCGACGGTCAAGACCGAGCGGGTGCTGGGGGCGACCAATTCGATTTCGTGCAAAGCTTGGTAGACTTTTTTATAGTCCGTTTCGCTGATGGTGGTCAGGGTCTTACTTAACAATGGTTTCGGAACGCCTTTTTTGGTGAGCTCTTTAAGAGTCGCCTCGTTCACGCGTGAGAAACCTTTGACCAAGAAATTTTCCAAAGCAATTTTACCAAAAAGCCCGGCGTGGGTCATAAACTCACCCAGCTTCATCGTGTGCGGATGAGGCAACGTCGCCGCAGGGATTTCGGGCACGTCATTGGAAACACGGGGGATCGCCCGGGCTTCTTGATCCATCAATTTGTAAGTGATCGAAAGATGGGGATTCACGAGGGTAGTGCCTTCAAGATAAGTCAGCAATCCACCGTCGCCATTTAAAACGATGCGGCCGTCGATCCGGAACTCCACACGTGTGCCGTGCGGTTTGTCCCAGTCAATGGTCTCTTTCTTTTTGACGATGCCGCGGTTCTGTTTAATGTCGACGTCGATAATGGCCGAAACCGCTTTGCGCATACTCTTGGTTTTGCTCATCACGCGAACGCCCGAGGCGTTGGTCAACTGCGCCCAAGTGGTCGCGGCCGATATACCGATGCCCTGTTGTCCACGGGAAGCGCGGCCACGGCCGAACTTAGAAGACGCCAGGTATTCGCCGAACACCTTGGGCAAGTCTTCGGGATCAAGGCCCGGTCCGTTGTCTTCAACGATGATTTGCACCAAGTCCGTATTGCGCGAAGCGCCCGCACCGCTCTTTTGAATATCAATCAGAATTTCCGGCAAAATTCCGGCTTCCTCGCAAGCGTCGAGGGAGTTGTCCACGGCTTCTTTTAAAGTCGTGAGCACGGCCTTACTTGGCGAAGAAAAACCCACTTGCTGAAGGTTCTTCGCGAAATATTCGGCGGTGCTGCTTGAGGTTATCTTGGACACGAAAGGACTCCTAAAAATTCGGCTCGAGGCTAAAGCAAAACTTAAAACTCATCCTGAGGCTCGCCTATGCGAATCACAATACAAATTTTAAGAATCTGACTGGAAAGCTGGCCGGTGAATCAATCTTTTTTGGATGAATCCGCGGCGAGCTGGCGCATACGAATTTCTGCTACAGTCAGGTTTTTTTTGAGAGAATTGCACTGTTTACAGGCGACGACAATATTTTTCTTAGTCGACCGGCCACCCCTCGAGAGCGGAATCAGGTGATCCATGGTGAGTTGTTCACGCGAAAATTTATGCTCACAAAAGTAGCAACGGCCCTGCCCGATCTGCTGTTTCCACCACGAGGAGCCTCGCATTTCACGGGCTATGTTCCGCTCGCGTCGCACTTGCTCCGACGGCGCGGTTTCGATGTACTCGTAAGGCTCAGAAGACATAGAAGGATCAATAACGCTATAAGTCAATAGAGTCAATACCGGGGCGCCCAAGTTGTTTAACTGCGGTCCGATAAGTTATGAACAGCGCATGTCACCGCAACAAATCGAACAAAGGCTTAAAGAGAGCTTCCCCCATGGTGAGGTCACGGTCACCGATCTGACCGGCACCGAAAATCATTACGAAGTCTTCGTGCGTTCAAACTTGTTCAAGGGTTTGAGCCGTATCGAACAGCATCAAAAGGTGATGGCGGCTTTCGCTGCCGAACTTAAAACGGGCGAAGTGCACGCGCTGGCCATCAAAACACAATTAGCGGAGTAGGAGAACTTATGGACGCAGAACTGAAAACGAAAATCGATAAAATTTTGGACGACAGCAAGATTGTCTTGTTTATGAAGGGCAGCCCCTCGTTCCCGCAATGCGGATTTTCGGCGCGGGCCGTGGCCATCCTCCGCGAAGTCGGCGCACAATTTTCGAGCGTGGACGTGTTGGAAGACGAAGAAATTCGCAATGGCATCAAAGAGTACGGCAATTGGCCGACCATTCCCCAGCTGTACGTAAATAAGAAATTAGTGGGCGGAAGCGACATCATGATGGAGATGTACGAGGCCGGCGAACTTCAAGACGCGGTCAAGTGATCAGGGCGGCGCGCGCCGGGTCCAACCTGCACGAGAAGCAATAGATTGCCGGAAAAGGAACCAGGCACCTTAGTCTTCGAACGGTTGGTAATTCAGAAGCGAATATATGGGACAGTAGCCCCAAGATCCCGTACCCAGAAAATAGATGCCGAGATAAGCCCAGGCAGGGCCCCCGGCGAAAGCCCAGGCGAGCAAGAACACGCCGAAAGTAAAGCGGGTGAATCGGTCCCACCACAGGACATTCTTCTTCATCCCCCGACTGTCTAATGAATCGACGCTTTTTGCAAACTTCAAAGAAGTCCTTATTTTCGCCGATATATAGGTATGGCTCGAATACTTGTGGTGGACGACGATCCAGACATTTTGAAAATGGCAGAGACCGTTTTAAGTGCGG
Source organism: Pseudobdellovibrionaceae bacterium (assembly GCA_040381635.1). Lineage (GTDB taxonomy): Bacteria > Bdellovibrionota > Bdellovibrionia > Bdellovibrionales > UBA1609 > JALHOQ01. Next base: position 4,671 of record JBEIHA010000082.1, on the reverse strand, counting down.
TCGGCCATACGGTATTCACCGCCGAAGACGCTGTGCGCGGTATGGAGTGGTTGAATCATATCGAATTCGACCTTCTGCTTTCTGACGCCAATATGCCCCTTTATTCCGGCTTTGAATTTGTCAGCACAGTCCGCAATAACGGCCGCTTCAAAGACTTATCGATCGCGATGCTTACGGGACTGCGTGAGCGCAAAGATGTTGAGCGCGCGGTGACCGCCGGCGTGGACGATTACATCGTTAAGCCCCGGGACCCCATGATCTTGATTCAAAAAGTGAATTCACTCTTCGCGAAGAAGCCGCCGCTCACCTACCCCGAAATCAACTTGGTGGGTACGTCGTGGTCGCAGGCCTCGGTGCGTCGCCCAGTCACTGTGGAAGCTGTTTCTGAACTCGGCATCCGCGTGATGAGCGAGATTCCACTTAAGCCTGGCCAGACCGTGGACATCAGCTCGGACTTTTTCACCGAACTCGAAGCCCCCTGCCCGCCTTTGAAGGTTTTGAACGCCGAAGTTGATCCCGAAACGGGCACGACCCGTGCGCAGTTGATTTTCCTGGGCGCGAACGAAGTGTTGCTGCAAAAAATCCGCCGTTGGTTGTACCAACACGGCAGCGCACAGAAATCGGCCTAAACCATGCGTGTTTTGCTAGCCGAGGACGACCTCAATATTTCGATCATCGCCAAGATCTCGCTGGAAAAACTGGGCGGCTACGATGTCACGGTTGTTAGCGACGGCGAATCGGCCTTGAACGAAGCCCTATCGCAAAAATACGACCTGATTCTACTGGACGAGATGATGCCGAAAATGAATGGCATCAAAGTTTGCCAGGAATACAAAGCACGCGTGACCTCCGAGCCCAAGCCAGTGATTTTCTTAAGTGCCAAATCGCAAGACTCGGATATTCGCGAATTCATCGATAATGGTACGGGTTTTATTCCAAAGCCTTTTGATCCACGCAAACTGCCGCAACAAATCGCCGACCTGCTGAAAGCAAGTGTCGGATGACATCCATTCGCGGGCGTCTGTTTTTTCTTTTAAGCCTGTTTGCCGGCACCACGCTGACTTTAAGTTGGGTCACGTATTCCAGCTTCAAATCCTTTATGGATATGCGACGCCAGCTCGAGCTGTCCTATCAGATGCGTGATGAGGTTCAAGACGTTGCGGCCCTGAAGCCTAGTACGGATCTATTTCGCCGCATGCAATCTTACCGTTCGCGCTTACAGCCGCAACGTCGTCAGGATGAGTTTTCCAATTTGATCCAGTCCATAAACGAGGCCAATCCCGGCCCACTTAGAGAGCGCCATAAGGTGTTCTTAAAGAACGAAGCCGAATTCCAGCGCTACACCCGTGATCAGCTAAACTACCTAGAAAAGAAACTTCTGTATTACGGTTCGCTGGCGATCTTTATTATGATTCTAGGATTCTTCGGTCTGCAGCTCTTTATCTCGCGTTCGGTCATTCGTCCGATACACGATCTCTCAAGAAAAATGGTAGACTTCCTGCACGATCGCTACACTTATCAGTTCAGCGTACCCACGACCGACGAAGTTGGACAAATGCAGTCCACGTTCAATTCGCTAGCCCAGCGGGTGATTTCCAATATGGAACAGCTCAAGACTTTGGATCAGGCTAAATCCGAATTCTTAAGCATCGCTTCCCACGAATTGCGCACTCCCCTCACTTCGATCAAGGGCTCTTTAAGCTTGATGCGATCGGGAGTTGTTGGCACCATGAATGAGATGGCCGACAATCTTCTTACCATCGCGGAAAACGAAACTGACCGGTTGATCCGCTTGATTAATGACATCCTGGATTTAGCAAAAATCGAAGCACGCAAACTGCCCCTCCATCAAGACTGGCATTCGTTCACGGATCTGGTGAAAACCTCGTTAGAGAGCTTGCAAGGTCTCGCTGGACAAGCGGGCGTTCATTTACAGTCCGATCCTTTGCCCGCAATGGAAGCTTATATGGATTCGGACCGCGTGCAGCAGGTTTTGACCAATTTGCTGTCGAACGCGATTAAGTTTTCGCCAAAGGGGCAGACCGTGCACGTGCACTGCGAAGTGAACGACAGCAATGAATTGGTGGTCACTGTGCGCGATCATGGCCGCGGCATTGCCCCCGAAGATCAAGAAGCGATTTTTCAAAAATTCCGTCAGGCCACCAACTCGCGCAACCCCTTGGTCAAAGGTACGGGCCTGGGTCTGGCCATCGCCAAAGCGTTGGTCGATCAACACGGTGGTGAAATTGGCGTGCGCTCGGTCCCTGGTGAAGGGTCCTCGTTCTACTTCACTCTTCCTGAATGGCGCTACAATCAGGCTCGCGCGGCCCTCCCTAAACTGGAGAAGGCGGCCTAGTGAACTTCGACGAACTTCTTAAGACGCTGCACCAAGATTATCTGTCTTCCCTGCCAAAAAAAATAGTTACCATTCGTGATCAAATCATGGCGGGTCAGGCCGGGGACTTACGTGAATCCTTTCACAAATTGAAAGGTACGGGCCGCACTTACGGCATGCCCGAAGTTTCTGATCTCTCTGCGGTCGTTGAAGAAGTCTGTTTGGACCACCCGGCCAAGGCAGCTACTGCGGCTGGCCACGCGCTCGAGATTCTGCAGGACATTTACACCGCCCGAACGCAAGGGCGCTCGCACGATCTCGAAGGCGACCCGCGCTTCTTAAGCGTCCGAAAGCTCTTGCAGAACTAATCCACGTTTCGTTAAAGTGGAGGCACTAGAAGAGGTGCCAAAATGAATGAAAAACAAAAGCTTTTTTTAGAGAGCATCCAACCCACTTTTGGCGCGCGCATCCTCACTGACGAGGCCAGCTTTAAAGAGTACGGCCGCGACTGGACCAAATATCTAGAACCCAATCCCACCGCGATCGTGTTTCCAAAAACCACCGAAGAAGTGGTGCTCTTAGTGAATATGGCGCGTAAGTTTAAGGTGGCTTTGGTGCCTTCGGGTGGCCGCACGGGTTTAAGTGGCGGGGCTTCGGCTTTAAACCTTGAGGTCGTCGTTTCGTTCGAAAAAATGAATAAGATTTTGAATTTCGACGAATACGATCAGGCGGTCACCGTCGAACCCGGCGTGATCACCGAAACTCTGCAAAAGTTTGCCGAAGAAAAGAATTTGTACTACCCCGTCGACTTTGCGTCGCGGGGCTCGTCGCATATTGGGGGCAATGTGGCCACCAACGCCGGTGGCATTAAGGTGATGCGCTTTGGTTTGACCCGCCAATGGGTTTTAGGAATGGAAGTCGTCACGGGTTCGGGTGAAGTTCTGCAGTTGAATAATTCGCTGGTGAAGAACGCGACTGGTTTGGACCTGCGCAATCTGATGATCGGCTCGGAAGGCATTTTGGGTTTTATCACCAAAGTAACTTTGGGATTAACTCGACCCACCGCTGAACCCTCGCTCTTTGTTTTTGGGGTTTCGGATTTAGCCGCAGTGATGAAGATCTATCATTCTTTTAAGCGCGAATTGCCTTTGCTCGCATTCGAAATGTTCACCGATCTAGCGTTGAAGTATGTTTTAAAACATCACCACGACTTGAAGGCCCCGACCGAAGGAACTTATCCCTACTACGTTTTGGCTGAGATTGAAAAAAACGATCAATCCGTTCACGAAAAAGCCTTGGCCCTTTTTGAAAACGGGGTTGAGCAAGGATGGATTCAAGATGGGATTGAGTCGCAAAACCCGCAGCAACTGAAAGATTTATGGCGCTTGCGCGAAGATATCTCGGAAGCGACCTCTCCCTATCAACCCTACAAGAATGATATTTCGGTGCGTATTTCTAAAGTGCCCGAATTTTTGCAAGAGATGGACGGAATCCTCAAGAAAAATTACCCACATTTCGAAGCCGTATGGTTCGGACACATCGGTGACGGCAATTTGCACATCAATATCTTGAAGCCTAAAGATATGAGCACCGAGGCCTTTTTAAAAGAATGCAAAAAAGTCGACGAGATCATGTTCGAAATGATCGAAAAATTCGGCGGTTCAATCTCCGCCGAGCACGGGGTTGGTTTAACCAAAAAAGCCTACCTTTCGCACACGCGGTCCCTGGAGGAAATCACGCTCATGCAAAACATTAAAAAGGTATTCGATCCCGACGGTATCATGAACCCTGGAAAGGTTTTCTAATAGGCCATCGCCGTGCGCTTTGCTGAGTCGCTAGGCGCGAGCATTTCCCACTGAATTCCACGCAAAACACCTTGCCTTCCATCGGATTCTGGACTGCAATCATTGATAGAGAAAAATTAATTTCTCCAAATAGAAGAGGAACGTATGCTGAGATTCAGTAGATTCGTTTTTTTGGCAGGACCGAAAAATATGAAGATTCAAAGCTCTGTAAATAAAAAAACCTTGATCAATATGGAACATCAACGATGAAAACACTTCTATCTGTCATGTGCTTCGTGGCGGGACTAACTTCGGCCCAAGCGCAGGAAACCCCGACCGAAAAATTTAAGCTGAGCGGCGCGGGCCGCTTACGTTTCGAAAACCAGGAATTCACGGACAGCTTAACAGGCAGCAGTTCGTTCATGAGTATCCGGTTAAGGCCAAACCTGGCTTACAAAGCCAACGAGGAACTTGATTTCGTCGTCGAACCGCAATTCGCCAAGCGTGCAGGATCCGAGGTCTACACCCCTGGTGCCACATCAAACACGCTGG
>JBEIHA010000081.1:0-11024 GCA_040381635.1 Pseudobdellovibrionaceae bacterium | reverse complement strand
TCGCCGGTACCGCGGCAGCGGTGCCCCGCAAACCATCATCCAGCCGGGAATTTTTTCGCACTACACGGGTGCGGACTGGGACATCGAAGGGGATTGGAGCGGGGACCTGAGCGCGCTTCAGAACGGTCGCCCGGTGCACGTGAATATCTCGTTTGACGAGCCTTTGCTTAATGGTGAGTTTCTGGCGTGGAATCTGAAGAGCGCCGCCTCCCGGAGCACGGCTTTGGCTTCGGCTGGGCGCGGGAATAAGGCGTTTATTGAAATGAAAAAACCTTTGGTTATCGTGGGCGGCTTAAGCTCATCGGAAGCCGAAAAAGTCTTGCCCATTTTGTCCGCTTGGAAGCGTCCCTTGTATTTAGAAGGGCCCTCACGCTTGCGGGGCTCTGAAGCGCTTAAGGATTTCGAAATACGGGGCGGCGAAAAAACATTGGCGCATTTGAAATTCGACGGAGTGATCCGAGTCGGGTCGGTTCCGACGCTGCGTTATTGGCGGGATTTAGAGGCCGGGCCATTGCCCGTGCATTGCTTTTCGGATTTGCCCTTTAGCGGCTTACCAAGGGTGAAAGAAGTTTCGCCGCTCGCAGATTTGCCCATGAATCTAAAATTTGAATTTTGGAACGAGAGCGAGCGACAAAAAGATCGTGATCTGGTCCGGCGGAGAGAGATTCTTTTTAACGAGTACCCTTTAAGCGAACCCGCCTGGGTCGAATGGTTGAGCGACCAAATTCCTGCTTCGGCGCGCTTGTTTATTGGCAACAGTTTGCCTATTCGCGAGTGGGACTTTTCGGCTCGGTCTGCGGCCGCGCGCGATATTTTTGCGAACCGTGGCACCAACGGGATCGATGGTTTGATTTCAACTTTTGCTGGGGTAGGTTTAGAAAAGGGCGCGAACTGGGCGCTGATCGGCGATCTTTCGCTGATGTATGACTTGAGTGGGCCGTGGGCTTTAAAGCAGCGCCCTTTAAAAGAATTCAATTTGGTGGTGATCAACAACGGCGGCGGGCAAATCTTTCGGCGCATGTTTGAAAACCCGGAATTTCTCAACGCGCATGATCTGCGCTTTTGTCACTGGGCGAAGATGTGGGGTTTGGATTATCTTGAATTGAAAAATTCACGTGTTGATCTGAAGGGTGGACGGCGCGTGATTGAAATCCTGCCCGATGCTGGACAGTCCGCAGATTTCTGGCGTGCGTGGGAGTCCTCGCCATGACGGTTTTACTGCACGGATTCTGGGGTGGTCCTCAGGACTGGAATCAGGTTTTAGCTAAGATTCCTCTAGGACATGAAGTTCTGGTCCCGGATCTTTACGAAGAGGGTCCGTTGTCACCCAAACATGATCTGACGGCTTGGACCAAAAACTTCCTTGGCTGGTTAGATCATCATGCGGGTGCAGAACCGATCGATTTGGTCGGCTACTCGATGGGCGCACGCTTAGGGCTAAACGCCGTGATTGCCAGCCCTGAAAGATTCGCGCGCGCGCTGCTCATGTCAGGTGCCGCCTTCGTTTCCGATGAAGATCGGCAAGCGCGCGCGGTGTGGGAGGAATTGTGGCGCGAGCGCTTTGAATCTCAGCCGTGGCGTGAATTGGAAAGGGCTTGGCAAGAGCAAGCGGTTTTCACCGGATCCGACACTTCCGCGCGTAGGCATTCCGAGCTTTTGCGCGAACTCTTGCCACTTTCGCTGATGAACTGGTCGGTCACCAAGCACCCCTTTCAAAAAGAACACGTGCGCCGACTCGGACCCCAGGTGGAATGGGCCTTTGGCGCTTTGGATCAAAAGTATTTGGAAATGGCGAAAACCTTGCAGGAACTGCCGGTTCGGGGCCAAATATCGGTCATTCCAAACGCGGGGCATCGCTTAATTGCCGATGCGGTGGACTTCACGGCCGCTTGGATCGAACGGAGAATGCGATGAACGACGGTTTCCTTGAACTGAAGACCACGGAAAATCAGACCATTTACATTCGCCCCGAACAAGTGGGGGCTTTCGAAGTGGTGCCCGCCAGCCAGCGCGTGGACGGCCATATCAAGCTGTTTATCTGCGGTTTCAAGTACACCGTGCAGATCGACAAAGACGAATTGATCAAAAAATTGAGAGCGGCCGCCGGTCGCGGATAGATATTCGGATAGCTTCATTTAGGACAAACACAATGCAAACTTGGAACGACATAAAAAAATACAAGGATATCAAATTTCAAATGACGGAAGACGGGATCGCTAAGATCACCATCAACCGACCCGAAGTGCGCAATGCCTTTCGCCCGCAGACGGTGAAAGAAATGAAAGACGCTTTGGAGGAAGCGCGCGAAAATCCAAAAATCGGTGTGATCATTTTGACTGGCGAAGGGCCCGACGCCTTTTGTAGCGGCGGTGATCAAAAGGTCCGTGGGCACGCGGGTTACGTCGGCGATGATGGCGTACCGCGCTTGAATATTTTGGACGTACAAAAACAAATTCGCTTTATGCCTAAGCCGGTGATCGCCATGGTGGCGGGTTACGCCATCGGCGGCGGTCATGTCTTGCATGTGGTTTGCGATCTGACGATTGCCGCAGACAATGCGCGCTTCGGTCAGACGGGCCCTAAGGTCGGTTCGTTCGATGGTGGCTTAGGATCTTCTTACTTGGCCCGGATCGTGGGACAAAAGAAAGCGCGCGAGATCTGGTATCTGTGTCGCCAGTACGATGCTCAAGAAGCGATGGACATGGGATTGGTCAATAAAGTTGTCCCGCTGGCGGACCTTGAAAAAGAAACCCTGCAATGGTCGCGCGAGATTTTGCAACATTCGCCCATCGCGATTCGCTGCTTGAAGGCTGCGCTCAACGCCGATTGCGACGGCCAGATGGGGCTTTTGGATTTGGCCGGCAACGCCACCCTTCTTTACTACATGAGCGAAGAAGCGAAAGAAGGCAAGCAGGCCTTCGTTGAGCGCCGCAAGCCGAACTTCGATAAATTTCCGCGCTTGCCTTAAATGAAGATATCGTCGATCTACTCGCTTTGGCTAACGGCCCGTCCGAAAACGCTTTCGGCTGCGGTGATCCCCGTTATGGTGGCGACCGCTCTAGTTCACTTCGAAGGTCACTCCGTAAGCCCTTGGATTTCGGTCTTCGCTGTTTTCTCGGCGATCTTTATTCAGGTCGGGACTAATTTTGTTAATGATGCCCTGGACTTTAAAAAAGGGGCAGATACCGAAACTCGGCTGGGCGAAGCGCGCGCGGCTCAATCGGGGTGGTTTAGTCCCAATAGAGTTTTGGCTATGGGCATTGCCTTTTTTGGGTTAGCGCTGGTTTTAGGGATTCCGCTTGTTTTACTGGGGGGCTGGCCCATTCTGGTGGTGGGACTACTTTCTTTGCTGATGGGATATGGCTACACCGGGGGTCCCTTTCCGCTCGCCTACTTGGGTTTAGGTGATCTCTTCGTGATTTTATTCTTCGGACTAGTCGCCGTCGGCGGAGTTTACTTTCTTCAGACTTTAAGTTTGAACTGGGCGGCCCTGGTGGCGGGGCTTCAGGTGGGTATGCTCGCTACCGTTTTGATTGCGATCAATAATCTGCGCGATTTGGACCAGGACAAATTGGTGGGCAAGAAGACCTTCGCCGTGCGTGTTGGTCCAGTTTGGGGACGTCGTGAAGTGCTCTTCCTTATGGTATTGAGCTTCGCGCTAAACTTCTTTTGGCTATTCAAAGGCGCAACCTTCGCGGCCGTGCTACCACTTCTTGCGATTCCGCACGCCTATCGTTTAGTTTCGACCCTCCTCAACACCCAAGCGGGCCGTGAGTACAATCGGCTCTTGGCTCTAGGCGCATTCGTGCATATGCTTTTCGGTGTGATGTTGAGCGTGGGATTTCTTATTCGATGAAGATTTGGATTCACCGTTATCAGTTGAATCCCATGGATCTGCGTTTCAAACCGCGTGCGGGTGCATTGTTGAAAGTCGAATGGGCCTTTGAACAAATCGGGTATAGTGATTTGCATCCCTGGCCCGAATTCGGCGAACCCTCTTTGGACGAACACATTGAATCCTTAAGAAAAGTGCAGTTCACGCATCTTGCCGGAAAGTCTCTTGAATTCAATTACATCGATCGCGAGTACCGGCTTACCAGGGTCAATGCGTTCTCTGGCCTAATTCCTCCGCGTTCCCACCGTTTGGTCACGGATCTGCTTAAGGTTGATGGAAGTCTCTTGGCCGATTGGTTTAAGCAGGGTTTTTCACACATCAAGGTGAAGATGGGCGGCAACCTGGCCGCCGAGACCGAGGTGTTGGTGCAGAATGCGTTCGCGACTCCGCTGATGTGGCGGATCGATTTGAACGGAAAACTGAGCGCCCCCGAATTCACCGATTGGTGGAAAAATTTAGGCGAAGCGGTGAAGCCGCGTATCGACTTTATCGAGGATCCTACTTCCGGTGAGGAACTGAAGTTTGTCGGTCCCTGGGCTAATGATTGGATCAAACAGGAGCGCGCGCAGGTACGAATTCTAAAACCGGCGCGCGAAGGGGTGGAGGAATTGGCCAAATACTCGCGCTTGATCTTCACGCACGGAATGGATCATCCGCTGGGCCAGGCTTGCGCCGCTTGGGCCGCCAGTCGTTTCTACGCCAACCATCCAAAGAAAACGGAAGTTTGTGGATTGGCGGCGCCGAGTTTGTACGAGCCGAATGATTTCTCGAAACAGTGGACCTGCGAAGGCCCGCGCATGAAGCCCACCACCGGTATGGGGTTTGGTTTCGATGATTTGCTTGTAGGATTGAAATGGGAACGAATCCTTTAAGTTTTACTCAGGTCTTGCGCGGGCCGCGATGGCTCCATTCTCCACGGCTTCTGGCTTGGCAGAAAAAAATCCTTAAGGAAATGATCACACGTTCACCTTCGGATAAGGGACTGTTGTGGATTCTGTCGAGCGGAACGCAGAGCGTGGATGAAGTGAAGGCGCTTGGGGTGACGTTCGATGCGTTGTTAAAATCTGCTGCGGCGGTGAACAAGCACTTGAAGGTAGGGCGCGAGGACCGCTGGCTTTTGACTTTGCCCACCTATCACGTCGGTGGTTTGGGCGTTTTGGCTCGAGGGCATTTGTCGGGCTCTCGTGTTCTTGCTTTGCCTAAGTGGAGTGCGCGCGAGTTTGCGCTGCGATTGGCCCAGGATCGGATCACGTTATGTTCTTTGGTGCCGACGCAAGTTTATGATTTGGTTTCCGCCGCGGTTGTTTGCCCGCCGGCATTGCGTGCGATTGTTGTCGGTGGGGGCTCTTTGGATCCGGCCGTTTATCTGCAGGCGCGGCTTTTGGGTTGGCCTCTGCTTCCGAGCTACGGCTTGACCGAAGCTTGCTCGCAAGTGGCAACAGCCGGCTTGCCATCACTTCAGTCCCGGGACTTTCCTGCCCTTAAAGTTCTGTCTCACTTGGATTTGGATTTACGCGATCAGCGAATTTTCGTGCGTGGGGACTCCATTTGTCGTTACGTCGCCCGCGGGGGGCGAGGAGGTTGGTTTTCGCTCGAAGATCCTTTGCGTGGAGGGTGGTTGCCGACGGAAGACCTAGGCGAATGGGTGGGGCGCGACTTGCGCATTCTTGGTCGCCGCGACGACGTGGTAAAAATTTTGGGCACGTTGGTTTCGGTGAATCAAGTGGAGCACGAGGCCTGCGCGTTTTTTCGCGAGCAAAATCTGGACGGGAATGTGGTTTTAGTGGCGGTAGGTGGGGGGCGCGAAGGGCATCGATTGGTCCTAGTTACGGATTCAATGCAGTCTTTGAAAGATTGGGAAGACTCGCAAGTTGTTTTCAACCTGACGGTGCCCGCACCTTTCCGAATCAGCCAAATTTGTTGGGTCCCGCGAATTCCGCGCGGCGAGTTAGGAAAGATCAAGCGCGCCGCTTTACTGGCCAAGTTGCGCTTGGGTTAAAGTCCTTAAAATTCATTCTCACAACGAACGGCGGAACCTTGATGCTATTTGCGAAAGAGCTTCAAGTCTGGACAAGTGCGAACTCCGGCTTTCCCAAATATCTCGACTTCAATGACCGCGGGTGACGAACTCAATTTATTGTCGTGTATAAACTTGTTGTTAATAGATATGCGGTATTTGCCTGGCGAAACATCAGAGAACCGATAACGCCCCGACGCGGTGGAAACCGTGCTGGAAATCAACTCGCCTTGCGAATTATAAAGTTCCAGGGGGACCAGCTTTTTAAAAAAACGATTTTGAATAACTCCACGCACGTCGAAGACGGGCTTGATCGGAAATTCCATCCGCATCTTCTGGGCCGGAGTTGGCATGAAATCTGTGGCTGGATCTGTAGCGGAAAGAAAAATGTTTCCAATCGATTCTTTGACCACTTCAAATGAAACCCGCTCGTAGGGACTTAGACCTGTTACAATCACCTCGCCATTAATGGCCGTTTCAAATTCTTTCTGCCGCTGCACATGCAGGATCCTTAGGCGCTCATAGGGCTTTTCACCTTCATCGAAACGCCCGTTGCCATTCTCATCGACATAGGCAAACAAAATGGCATGGGCTTGCTTGTAGTTTTCCTCGTGGCTAAAACGATAACGGTTTTCATCGAACTTCAAATTGCTCGAAGCCGTCAGCCCAAAAACAAATTCTGAAAGTGTTCGCGTAATGGTTCCCTCGAATTGAATTTCGCCAAATACTTTACTTAAACCGGTAACAAATGCGCTGTCCGACAACTTGGTAGGTGACTCCACCCCAACGGTCAGAAAAAACCCCCGTTTAAGCAGGGATTCATATTCAATTTTAGTCTTGGAATAGCGATCATCTTGAATCAGGACTCCCAAGCGGCCGCGCTGACCAGGGGAATAGCGCCCGTACTCGGCGTAAAGACTGGGACTGGCACTGGAGGTCAAAGTTTTTGCAGACTCCAGCAAAACCGAGGATGACTGAAAATAGGCATAGGCTCGCCCCAGCACTTGTCGATTGGGTTTCACATTGGCAAAGGCCGATCCTAAGTAAGTGAATTGGGTGGCGATGGGGACCTTTCCTTCAAGCATGGTCAGTGCTGAAACTTTACCACTTTCAGTCTGCCGCTCATTCAAGCCTGGGTTGACCAAGCGACTTTTAAAGGAAGAGTATTTTGCATATTCTCCGTTCAATAGTATTTTTCCGAAACTGAATTTTGGAGACAAAAGCAACGCGCGACCATTTCCAGTTGTCGAATTGAGGTTTTGTAACGAAAGCGAATAGGTCGGCTGAAGCCAGCTCACGCCACTCAAGATGTAGTTTTGTCGCAGTCCATTGGTTGGCGAAGTGGCCGAGGCCATCCCCACTTGACCACTTACATTTGCCGTCAATCCGTAGCTCATCACACCGCTGCCGATAAATTCAGAATGTCCGACTTCTTGCCCAATCGCCGCCTGATACTTCAGCTTTCCAGCACCCTCAAACTCCTGGCCGACGGCATAGGTCTTTTCTACTTGCGACGTTTTTCCCAAGGGGCTCGTGAACTTGTAGCGGAGGCGGTTTTGTCCGTAAAAAATAGGGACGCTCAGGAATGAATAGTCGCCATTGGCATCGACTGTGGTCTCGCCAAAATAAGATTCATTTACGTAGAGTTCGACCTTCCATCGCGGGGGTCCCTTTTCGTAAAGGTTTTGCGTGTCGAATACGGATTCATTGCGGCCAACATTGGTGACATTCATTCCCAGTATTTGAGTCGGTGAAAAGATGTATTTGGTGTCCACCGTCTGAGTGGAGAGCAGCTCATAGGACTTGACACCACCACCTTGCGAATTGGGGTTCTCACGCGAAAGCGTCCATCGGATGGATTTGTTGCGTTCTGAACCGGATACAAACAAATCGGAATCGTGATTTAGAAAAGGGTGAGCGGCATAGAGATTAATATTGTCCTTCGTATGATTGGCCGCTATAGCAGCCTCAAAGCGAATCGCCGGGGCTCCAATCCACCTGCGATCCGTAACGACAGGGCGCGATATGTTCAGATTTTTCGTACGATTCACAGCCTCGCGTGAGCGCGCCTCGGCACTTACCGTAATCTGCATTTGCTTAAGGTCTACGGTTAAGGGCCAGGCCAAATTTTCTTTTATAAATTGATGCTCGAAGAGATAAATCCCCTTATTGAATAAAAAGGATCGGCAAGCCAGATCACCCGCTTTTTGCGAGCAGTCCTTAACGTCGATCATTTGGAATTCTGACTCTGTTTGGAATATCTTGAAGACGCCTTCGCTGACTTCTTCGATCTTGATGCCCAGCACGGTCGCTAAATCGAGCAACGGCAGATACAAATTTGAACCTTTAGAACTGCCAATGATCGGTTCGGATAATATGGCACCATTGATTGTACTGACCTCGAGAACCTGCTCTTCAAGATTCGTCGCAGCAACTGAACATGAGAACCAAAGGGTCCAACCAATAAGTATTGCCTTCGAATAAATCCCAAGACTAGTATTTACAACCATGAAGTCAATTGCGTACGTCTCTTTGAAGGTGGCCTTTGTTTTAGCTCCCACGGCTTTTGCTTCCGGCTTAAGTGGAACAAGCATTGGGGATTCTTCCTCGGGTCTTGCCAAACAGACTATCGTCAGCAGAATAAAAATCCACAAAGTTTCGGATCTAAATTTTGGTGAAGCTTCGCCCGGCGATGGTGCAAAGAACATTGCCCCGGGAAATTCCGAAAATCGAGAAAATGCGAGCTTTCAAATCGAGGGTGAGCCTTTAAGATCATTTCAAATCATCCTGCCCGGAAGAAACAGTGTGCGCATGTTGAGCGGTGGTGGTGGTCCCAATCGCGAAATTACAATCCAGGAATTTAGCTCAACCCCGTCGCAAGTGGGAACTTTAGATTCAGTCGGGCGAAAGATGATTTTTGTCGGGGCGAGTCGCGGTCCAATTCCGTCAGCGCAAAAGCGCGGCGAATACCTGGGTCAGTTTAACGTGACTGTGGTTTACTAGACTTTTTATTTTTCTTCACGAATATTTCTGATTTCTTCGAAACATCAACTTCGGCAATCAATTCAAATTGGGATCCACTGTCTGCGTTGGATGCATACCGACCCTTGATTTTGCGCAAGTTCTCGCCGTTTTTTCCCAACTCGTCGAGTTCCGTTCGTCCAATTTTATAGTTTACCGTGCGCTCTGGCAGGTAAGAAGAAACGCCGTTCACACGGCTTAACAGGACTTCTTCCTTGCCGTCCGTAGCGAACAGTTCAAGATCACCAGTCAAAAAATACTTGGTTGAGTTACGAAGAACGAAACTGACATCCAGATCACCCTTTTTATCAAATATGGCCTGGATCTTTTCAATTTTGCCGTCCAACTTAGGTGGTCCCTGGCGAACAATGATGGGGACGGCCACAGCAATCTTCGCCTGCAGGCTCATCGAGCCATTGGGCTTTGTGCTGGCGTCGTTTTTACTTTGGTCTCCCGATTCGGGCACAATATGTAGGTAGACAACCTGGTCCCCTTCGGGGATTTCTTCAAAGGCTGTTGCCATGACTCGCACAACTTGTTTCTCGCCGGCCTGTATTTCGATGCTTTTGGGTGAAAATTTTATGGCTTCGAAAAGCGGATTGCTGGCATCAACAACGCGCTTCTGCGAACCGTCCTTTTGCATTTTAAAAGAGGCTAGTTCGATACGATATTTCTGAGTGGCGCCCGTGCTATTGCGCAAATTCAAGTAAGAAGAGGGAGCCTCTTCGGTTAAAGTCATGCGCGTCGGAAATACTTGGGCTTGAGCATAGGCCAGAGACGGAAACAGAAAAGTGGCGAGAATTAATAATTTCATTGACCCAGCCTAGCGCCAATTTTAGTTAAAAAAAAGCACCAGGCAGGCCAAATTTCTAAAAATTACTGATAAACAACGTCGACGACAAAATCGCCTTCATAATCACCGGGCACTTGAGTGGCCAATAACGCGTCGCGAGTTGCACCAACAAAGAGTTCTACGGCGCCGTTCCCATCAATTGCAGTTGGAGCACTTGATGTGAATGCATTGACGGCCACTTCCGCTTCTGTACCGGTTCCATTTGCCGTCATCATTTTTACCAAACCATCGGTTGGCAAAGTGATGGAAATGGCGCGATTCGGCTCACCAGTAATTTTAAAGCTCGCATTTTGGGCCGTCTCAGAATTGTCCGCGGCAACAGTTTCAGACGCAGCTCCGGCCGTAGCTTCGGAAAACAAAAGGTCTGACACTTTAGTGACGGCGACGGCGGAGACCACTTTCATTTTGGCCTTAGCTGCACCTAGCTCGGCGCTCGCATGCTGAACGGAAAAAACCAAAAACAGAATAGGCAATACGGTCGTTACTTTCATTCTTAATCCTCCTTGAAAATTGATGAGCTATCAGAGTACTGGCCGCCCCTGGGGGCGACAATCAATTTCGCCCTGGATCTCGGTCTGGATTTCTTCGGATTTGTGAAGTGCGGCGTAACCCTCGCACATAAAAATCAAGACGGCCTAACAGTATCTAAACATTAAGCGACCGATTTTTTTTCCGCTAGGCCTACGGTCAGTATTCTAGCGACAAAATTTCGCCGATGATTGGACGAAGCTCAAAATTAAAACTCATTTCACTGGAGAAGTCGCAAAATGAAAATTCTCATCTCTTTGTCCGTCGTCGTGTTGGCGAGCATACTGTTCGTGGCCTGTGACAATAGTTCGTCAAACGATTCCGCGAGCACGTCCTCTTCTTATCAAGGTGCAGGTTCTAGATGGACCGCTTCCTTTGTTGGTGGATCATTCACTATTAAGAAGTACGCCTCGGCAGCTGCCACGACGGAAACTATTTCGATTACCGGTTCTTACGAAGATTACTCCACTGGATTTCGCAAACTTACAGTGGCAACGGCCACGGGTGTGGGCGCACCGTCCGTCGGTGCGATCGGCTATGGCTTAGAGATCCCGGGTTTGGCCTTTATTCTTAAGCCCGCGGGCGATGACGCTTCCGAACCCATCGCGATGGTGGCTTCTGGATCTTGTCCGACCACTAACTTCACTGGCAACTGGATCGCGTCTGACTTTCAAGTTGGAACTACGACCGACAACAGTCAGGATGCCTAC
>JBEIHA010000080.1:0-11215 GCA_040381635.1 Pseudobdellovibrionaceae bacterium | reverse complement strand
TTCTGGCTGCGATCGCCGTGCAGTTTGTGCTGACGGGTTTGACTGAAGCCCTGCCGGGACTAAAGGGTTGAGGTTCCACCTGCGCAGGCCGCGGATGGATGACAATCTTAGAAAATCGAAAACACCGTGCTGAAACTGGCCGACGTCGTGCGGATCGCCGGTCGCATGGTGAAGAAACTTAAGTAAGGCGAAAAGTAAATATCGCGCGTGATCGCCCAACCCAGGCCTGCACGCCCCGAGGGCTGCAGCGATTCCCAATCCCAGTCATTGTCCGCGCGGCGCATTTGCGAAAATGACCACGCCACCGAGGAACGTAAATTCAGATTGTCCAAGATCTTGTATTCAAGGCTGGGGATCACCGTAAAACTGTAGTTCGAAACATTGCGGTCACTCGCGCGAAAATCGCGATCGAAAAAATAGTAATCGGCGTCAAACACATTACCCACGATAAACCGGCTTTGGCCAATCGTGTACTTCATTCCCTGGGACAACCCGATCGATCCGGTTTGACCGAGGTCACGGTAGTAATCCGAAGTGGTCACCGAGCCCTTCACACTTGATCGCATTTGCATCGTCGCAAAAACGTAGGTGCGGTCATAACTGACCTGCGGGTTGGCGATTTCGTAGTCCTTGTCCGTCGGACGTTTCTGGACTCTTTCGCCTGCAACCTGATGGTAAGGCGTAAACCACCGGGCGCCCGTCGACACATTGAAAGTGTCATTCGAAGTCATGCGATAGCGAAGGCCCATAAAGCCACCTAGAGACGTGCGATTGGGACGAGGGCGGTTGTCAGGATTAGGCATTTGCGGATCGCTCAGGTTGTCCACGGGCGGTCCAGAGTACGATAGGTCGAATTTCAAGCTATAGCGCGAAAGCGAACCCGCCTGTGCTTTCAACTCGATGTCGGTGATGCGACCGTCTTCGCGAAACTGGCGGTTCTTTAAGGCGTCTTCGACCTTAAGTTTTGTCTCAGGAGCAGTTTCCTGCCCATAAACGGATACGGAAACACCTAGACCAAGAGCCAGAACCAAGACCGACTTGAAGTTCATACCGCTTATTCCCCCCGGAATTCTAAAAAATCATTGGGATCATTTTGTCCTTTGGCCCAGTGGTCATACCGTCTGACACCAGCGAAATGCAAATTTTGATTCGGTTCAGGGTCAAGACGGCACCAAACTTGATCATTCCTTAGGCAAATTGCTGGCCCCGATTTTGTAGTAGAGAGTCTCGGGTAATGAGGGGGAAAGCGCCCTCAGGTTTGTGCAAGCAGGCACAACATTCAGGAGGACACGTGCTAAAAAAAGCATTCGATGGTTGGCAAGTTGTAGTGTTAGCGATGCTGGTTTGGGGAAACCTCGCATCGGCCACATTACCTACCGGTTCAAATAAAGCCGGTAAAGATTTGCAGACCATCGCCTCCTGGATGGCGCATCTGAATCACTTCTATCCCGATTTAGATCTCGCTCCCGCCGACCCTTCCCAACTGAACAACAGCCAAGTTCGACAGCAGCTTATGCAAGACTTAAATATCTTAGAATCCATCATGCAAGGTGGTCAGTTTGTACCCCATCCTTCACTCAAGCATCTCGCCTGTGGTCACGCCGCGTGCGGTGGTAATGGCGGTGGCGGAAAATGCAGCAGCTGTCAGGTCGACAAAGACTGATTCAACAATACGTCACGCAACCACCCTTGTCCGAAGTAAGCTTTTTCGCTATTTTTGGCTTACCGGAGGTGTTTAAATGCGTATCCTACTCGGCATCCTATGCCTTTTCCTCATTACAGCGAAGGCCGCCACTGAAGAAAAGTCCTTCGAAAAGAGCCTGCAAAACTTCGGTAAAAAATTAGACCAGGCTAAGGCAAAGGGCGAAAAGCTGGAAGCTGAAGTCAAAAAGGAATGGAAGGAAATCCAGTCCAAGACCGATTGGGCCACAGACGAAATTGCGGAAAACACCGAAGCTAAAGGCAAAGATTGGACCACACGGGTCAAAGGCGCGCTCACCGAATTTGGAGCCGGCGTAAAGAACGCCTGGAACAAACTCAAAGGTGATTCATGAAGATCGGCAGCCTGGTCAAAAACATCTCGATCGCGCGCAGCGGAGTGTACTTTCTAGAATCTCTACCGTTTATGTTCGCCAACCGCTGGATCTCGAAATCGAATCTAGGCCCACCCACGCCTGAACAGAACAAATTGATGTGGCCGCACATCGTCGCCCTGCACGAGCGCGAGGCCATGAACATTGACCAAGGCATTTATCCAATCAAAGCTCTAGAGCTTGAAAATCCCATCCGACATGCCAGGTCTTTCGTTGAAGTCATGGGCGACGGACTAAGAGTTGCGTGGCGCATGCGCAATAACAAAAACAAAGACTTCAGCGGCAAGGCGGCAGAGGTCGCGGAGAATATGCCGGACTATTACGCCCGCAACTTTCACTTCCAAACCGACGGCTACTTTAGCGAGGCTTCGGCCCGCAGGTATGACCACCAAGTCGAAATTCTTTTCGGCGGCACGGCGGGCGCGATGCGCCGAACAATACTTCCGGTCCTAAAAAATGACGCCAACAATAGCGGTCGCTGGCTGGAGATCGGCTGCGGCGCCGGCAGCGCGACTCGGTCCGTGCTGGCCACGTTTCCGAAGACTCGGGTCACCGCTTTGGACTTAAGTGCGTCCTACTTGAAGGTGGCGCAAGAAACCTTAAGGGAATTCGACAACGTCGATTTTGTTCAAGGCGATGGCACCAAGCTGGAATTCAAAGATGAGACCTTCGACGCGGTCTACAGCGTCTATTTGCTGCACGAGATGCCGCGCGCGGAGCGCGAAAAGGTCGTGGCCGAGGCTTTCCGAGTTCTTAAGCCCGGTGGCTTGCTATTATTCGCGGACTCACTGCAGCTGAACGACGACCCCGAACTCAATTGGGCGCTCGAGCGTTTTCCTAAAGTCTACCATGAACCGTTTTACGCCAATTACAGCAAGGACCGAATGGAAGATCTGCTCAACAGAATGACCGGGGCCGAGACCTTTTCAGACAAGGCCTTTTTGACCAAACTGTGCTGGCTTCACAAGCCTTCGAGCTCGCGCGAGAGCTGACGAAAGACAGGGTCCATCTGACCGCGGACTTTCTCTACCAAAACGTCGGCTTGCTCAAGGGTAAGACCCACGGTCGATACCCGGGGCAAGATCTGCAGCAAAACTTTATTGCGCCACTTTCCTGCACCCAACAAATAGCCATCGCGCGGGAGCATATCGTAAGCGCCAGCTAAGACCACGGGCACGATATCCATTTGAGCATTGATCGCAAACTCAAACGGACCGCGCTTAAATTTACCAAGCTCAACCATTTTCATACGTGTCCCTTCAGGCGCCAAGGCGAAAGCCTCACCTTTTTCAACACGGGCGATGGCCTCTTCGTAGACTTTCATCACCTTGTTGCGATTGCGGCGATCGATGGGCAAGACCCCGCACAACTGCATGGCTTTACCAAAGAATGGAATCTTGAAAAGTTCGATCTTAGCGCCAAAGCGGAAACTGCGCGGGAAGTACGCATACAAAACGGGAATATCCACCAGACTGCTGTGGTTGAAAAGGATCAGAAAGCCTTTGTTGTTGTCTTGAACGGTCTCGGTCCCGCGAACTTCAACTTTTCCTCCACCCAGTTTCACTAAGGGGATGGACCACATATAGATGATCGCGAAGTCGATCACTTTCCGAGAGCGAATCACGCCCGCGATAAAAAGGATCACGATCGACATGATCGCGGTATGCAGCAGTGCGAAGACCGTCGCCAGAAAACCGCGCGGGTATGAAAGCAGGTCGAGAATCCAGTTCATGCCCCAAACTTAGCTTAAGGACCGGCAAAAACAAGCGCTTCGTGCCCTGGATCGGCCAAAAGTGACTATTCCCGTCACTTTCAGGTCGCGAGGGGCGAAATAGACTAGCCTCACGCGGGCACATGGATTGCTGACGTGAAGGCGTGGTTTAAATGGATTTTCTTGTACGTGGGGTACATATGAATAAATGGATTTTAGTATTGGCCTTATGCATTTCTTCCAACGCCTTCGCCGTGGATCCGACTGAGGACCTTGGCGTCGAAGCCGAAGCCGAAGAGATGGAAGTTTTCGACCAAAAGAAAATCGACGAAGCTCAACGCAAAGAAACCGTTGCGAACGAGCGTAAGACCAAAGAGCTCGAGCGCCAGATCAAAAGACTGCAGTCCGAAAGCAAAAGTATTTCGACTCGCATCGATTCGCAAAGCGAACGTTTCGCAAAAACACATCGCCGCGCTCAAGAGACCGAAGCCATCGCCAAGAAAGTCGAAGGTCAGCGCAATCAGTTGAAGGGCCAACTTGAATCTTTACGTTCACGCACCCAGCAAGCACAAAACCGTTTAAAAAGCGCACAAGACCTTCAGGCATCATTGAAGAAAGAAATCTCTTCAGCCGAGCGTGAAAAGCGTAACCTTAATCAGCGCTTCAAGACCGCTCAAACACGCCTCGACCGTGCCCAAAAAGACATCAAGAATTCAAGAAGCAAACAGCGCCGCTTGAGCCAAGACAACCGCAACTTAAGCAACAAAGTCGCCTCGATCGAATCCCGCGCCACTTCCTTAGAAGAACGCGCCATGGAAAACAGCCTGCGCTAATTCGCGCAAAGGCTTCGGCCGCAGACGATGTTCTGGAAGAAAAAAAAGGAAGGCCTGCCTTCCTTTTTTATTTACTGCAAGTCTTCGGCGCAAGATCCTGCTAGCTCAGCCCCAGCCCCAGCCCCAGCCCCAGGCCCCGGCTCCCGTTCCCAACTACCCGTTCCCTTCCCAAAATTTACCTCCCCCATTCCGTAACTCTTGCGGCCACGATGGCCGCAAGAAAGCCATCTCAAGGACGGAAAATCCCCGCACCAAAACGATCAGCTCCATAAGAGCCGAAATTCCCGCGCCAATTCAAAAAGTAATTCATCGCAATAAAGGTCTTAAATGCAGCCAAATCACTTGATTTGGCATCTTTAATAAAATAGTGTGTAGCTCATGCAGAAAGCCATTCAACTCGAATTCAAAAAAGTAAAAGGCTGGGGTGGAAAACGCAAAGGTGCGGGCCGCAAGAACCGAAGTAAGACCGTCAGCCACGGTGCGCGCGAGGCCGTGGATTTCAAAAAGCCGCTGCATATCACTAAACGATTGAAGCCGGGTCTAAGGGGGTTACGGTGCAAACCTCTTAAACTTGAGTTCGAAAAATCGCTCAAGAAAGCTAAACAAAAAGGTGTTCATTTCATTCACTATTCACTTGAAGACAATCATCTGCATCTGTTTGTCGAAGCCGCGGATAAAAAAGCGCTTTCCTCAGGTATGAATAGTCTAGGCACCAGGTTTGCCAAAGCCGTGCGTAAAAAAATAGGCGGATCAGGATCCGTGTTCGAAGGACGATACCATTTGAAGGTTTTAAAAAGTCCACGGCAGGTGAAGAATGCCTTGGCGTACGTGTTACTCAATCACTCGAAGCATCAAAAACTCATTCCTTACTCCGACGATTTTTCATCGGCGGCCCACTTTCACGAATGGCGTCGCCTTCTAGGGAACGAAATGGGGCCGATCCTAAAAAATCAACGAGAGTGTAGACTTGCTCTCCCCGATCATTTAAGTGAAGCGCGGTCCTGGCTGGCGCGCGCGGGATGGAAAAAGGCTTTTTGATGGACCAAGTTGATGGATCAAAAGGATGCGGCCAATAAAAAACGACCACAAAGGTCGTCAACCCACGCCCGCCCAAGGCCAATCCCGAACTAATCCCTAGCCAACGGACGATAGATCAAAGGCACCAACAAGGCCGTCGACAAAGCCAAGCCAGCGAACATCACAAACACGCCGGAAAAACCAATCTGCGGCACCAGCGGCGCGCCTAAAGCTTCTCCCACCGCATTGCCGATGTTGGCGAAAATCATCGAGCCCGCGAAGATCGTAGCAGCCCAGCGGCCTTGCGCCAATCGCATCGCCAAAGTGACAAAGGCCGTTTCTTGAAAGCCCCACGCAAAACCCCATATCATCGCCGCGAACATCGCCGGAAGCTCAAGCAGCGGACTTAAACACCCGGCCGCCAAAACACCAGCGGCACACCACTGACTTAATCGTCCACCCAGACGTGGTCGCAGCAAAGCGAAGAGCACGGCACCCACCAAAGATCCAATGCCGCGAAACATCCCGAAGGAACCGATGTCTGCCGAAGTTGCATTTCTTGTTTCGCTAAAGTGCAGCGTCAGCAAACCCTCGGTCCCCATGGAAGCCACGGCGTAGACGACGGCGTAGAGCGCAAAGAACATATAGAAGGGCTGGCAAACACTGCGCCAGCCGTGCAGCAACTCAGAACGCGAATTCCCTTCGCGCGGTCGGTAGGCCGCCATCGCGATCACTGCGATAACCACAACAGCAAGTCCCGCATTGATCAGAAAAATAACAGAAAAACCTTCGCGCATGGCCAGCCAGCCAAAAAGCACGGACATCACCACCATGCCGATCGCTTTACCAGCGACCATCGATGCCTGAATGTATCCTTGCTCTTCGCTCGACGCGACGTCGACGGCCCAACCATCGGCGCACGCATCAAACCATGCCAAGCCCAAAGCCGCTGCGAGCATCACCGATGCAAAGACAACGAAGTTTTTCCCAGGATCGATCTGGGTAAGAAAAAGAAAACACGAAGTAAAAAGAACCAAAGCCAAAATCATATAGGGCTTGCGCGCACCCCACTGGCCAATGGGAAAGCGATCGCTGATATAACCCATAAACACTTTCAGGATAAATGGCACGATCAAAAGACTCGTGAAAAATCCCAAAGACTCTTTACTAATCCCTTGGGCCGCCAAGTAAGGTTTTTGAAAATTGATAACGTAGGCTAGCGTCGAGCCTTGAAGAAAATAAAGGAGGCAAAAGAAAAGAAGACGACGCCACACAACTTAGTCTGACTATTTCAAGAATTCCAAGCAAGGGATTTAAGTTGATTTGGACTTAATCAATTCTCATGCAAAGCCTATCGCTCGCCGCGGGGAACCCGGAGCCGCCACAGGACCTAAGTGCATAGCCCAACTGAATTCAACTGCCGATCCGGGATTGTGGTTCCGATGCCCACCAAGCCTGCGCTCTCCGAACAAGGACTAAGGTTGCATCTGACGCTTGACCATTTCGAGTTGACAGGTTGATATCATCAATTATGTGGATAGATGGGGATTTTTTAAAAAATTGAACCAATCGAGAGCCCTGCACAACGGTATTCTCCATGGTTTGGGATTTACATTTTTGGCGCACCAAGGAAAAAGAGGAGATCGACTTGATTGTGGAAACTGACAAAGTTATGACCCTCCTGCAGATAAAGCTTCTACCCATTGGAAATCTAATCGCCCAAGAACATGAGAAGAGGAATTCCTAAAAGCACATGCCAACTTCCTTCGACTCCATCATGATTTTCAGCGACGGCGCCTGCACCGGCAACCCGGGCCCAGGGGGCTGGGGCTCGGTCATCGTTTACCCCGAAGGCCGCGTTCAAGAGCTGGGCGGCGGCAATCCCGAAACCACCAACAACCGTATGGAGATGGTCGGCGCACTTAGGGGTCTAGCCGCTCTAGAAGTTCCCGTGCAAAGTGAAATCGAAATGTTCACAGATTCGACCTACGTGATCCGCGGGATCACGCAGTGGATTTGGGGCTGGCGCAATCGCGGCTGGAAAACGGCGGAGGGCAAAGACGTCACCAATCGCGACCTGTGGGAGGAACTTTCACGCCAAGTGGCCAGGCTAAAGCCTGCGGTCATTCATTGGCGTTACGTTCGCGGACACACCGGCGTTCCCGGCAATGAAAGGTGTGACGAAATCTCGGTCGCGTTCGCCAAGGGGCGGCGCATTCAGCTGTTTGACGGACCGCTCTTACAGTATCCCCTGGCCATCCACGACGTTCCCGAAAATCTTGAACTGCCGCCCGTTAAAACAGCAGAACAACAGATGAAAAAAGAGCCCGCATTTTCTTACCTCAGCTATCAAGGCGGAATTGTGCATCGGCACAAAACTTGGGCTGAGTGCGAACGGCGCGTGAAGGGCCAGTCGGCCGCAAAATTTAAAAAATCAAAGTCAGCGGCGGATGAAAAAGAGATCCTTAAAGGCTGGGGTCTGGATCCAAATAAGACTGAGATCCGGGAATAACAATCGTTGAGCTTACTGGACCTTGGCCCGTATAATCTTAATCCCAAATACCCGAAACAGTCTTATATGAAAAAGTGGATGGAAAAGCTGATTCAGCAGTTTGATTTCGAGTGGGACAAAAACGGTGCAGGCCCGGGCGAGGGCTTAGGCGATCGTAAGAAGATTTCGTCGCTCGGCGAAGATCGCGCGACCTTGCTGTTTATCCTAGATACGTACAACAAACACCTAATGGAAATCGAAGGCCATTCGCTACGCAAAACACGCGAGACACTGGATGAATATGCGAAAGAGCTAATCTCACCGCGCGATAAAAATCCCGAGCGCGTGTTATTCCGACTGCGCCAATTTTTTTCAGCCTACCGGATCGACGAGACCACGTATTTCCAAAAAACGTTCGAAGATTTTCGCACCATCATCTGGGACTTTGTCGATCAATTGGCTGAAGACGTTGGACATGAAGAAAAAGAAGACTTCGAAATGCGCCAAAGTCTTGATGAATTGAAGGAAGCCGTCGAATCCAATTCGATCGATGACCTAAAGAACCGTTCGCGCAAGTTCATCGATTCGTATATTGAAAAGCAGTACAAAAAAGATAAGCGCCGAAAAACTCGCATGAAGTCCATCCGCAAGAATTTGACCAAGGTCAAAAAGCAATTGGGCGAAGCTTCAAGTGCTGCGCGCACCGATCATTTGACCAATGCTTACAATCGAAAAACATTTGATGAGTATTGCGCCCATTTCGTTAAGCTTTTGCAGGCGTCGGGGCAACAGTGCTCGCTTCTGTTGGTGGATATCGATCATTTTAAAAGAATCAACGACACTTACGGGCACCCGATTGGCGATTTTATTCTGAAAGAGTTGGTGGGCACCTTAAAGAACGTCTTCACACGCGAAGGCGACCTTGTGGCCCGTATCGGTGGCGAAGAATTCGCGATCATCCTCCCCGATTACAATGCCGAGCAAGCTTTGAAGAAGGCCGATGAACTCATGGCCAAAGTGCGTGCGGAAGTCTATGTGCAAGACCATCATCAAATTCGCTTCACCGTATCGATGGGTATTGCCCAGCTGACGTCGCAAGAAGAAGTGGCTTGTTGGGTGAAGCGCGCGGATCTGGCTTTGTACAATTCAAAGAATACGGGACGAAACCGAGCCACCGTGGCCCCATCGCCGTTGACTCGGGTCGCTTAAGGCATTTCGCTTTCAAAAAGTAAATGAAGTGCCTTACGCAAAACATCCGTACGCGATAGGTCCAAGATCTGACTGAGTTGATCTAACATTTTCTGATCTTCGCTGGATAGTCGAAAGGCACGGGTCGCCATCGGAATTTTGCCCTGCCGTCCCACCAGGGGCACCCAGTCTCGACACTTTTTAAGGGCAACACCTTCGTAGACCGCTCCATCCCGACCGCGCTTGATGTCGTTCATGGCGACCCTTAGGGTTCTTGGAAAATCACGAGCCATAAGAATTCCGGGGCGCTTTAGGGCTATGGCCGGAAGCAACTGAAGAACTCGAGGTTCAATTTCCTTCCCAACCCAAATCAGGTCTTCAATCCAAAGTTTTCGCTTATTCAGGCGAATATTGCGCGAATCGAGAAGCCCCTCTTGAACCAATCGACCCATGACCAGAGCGTAGCGTGGATCACGCCGAAGCTCGGCCAGACGCTGAGCCTTTTTTTTCGCCAGTCGGATGATGTTTTTTTTATTCATACAAATTGGTCCAAGTCCACTTTGTATTTCTCGGCCAAATCAAAGATTCGAATATCCAATGCGTCACTCGCTAGGTAGTCCGCAATAAGGTTCCCATTTTTTTCGGGCGCAAACTTTGCTTTCGAAAGGATAATGAACACGGGTTTAGCTAAAGAACCCGTTATCCACTCCCCTTTAAATATTTCGCGATACTCGGTCTCGGCGGGCATCCAAGCTTCATGTCCAACCGGGTCCAGTGTCTTGCCGTAAACTTTCAAAAGCTCTTCAAACCTTTGCTTTACCGTATGTTCGATCTGATCGATTAAGTCGACGTCCATCGTCGCCACAATTTCCAAATTCAGGTTAGCTTCAATAAGAGCCGTCTGGCCAATGACCCTGATCTGGACTTCAGGCAGCAAAAGAACGGCTCGCGCACTCCGTGCGCGATTTTCCTCGATGACCCAATTATCTAGTTTTTTCAAAACTTCAGTTAACATACAGTCTATAATAGCACCCTATAATATTTTGTACATACATATTTATATTCAATCATTTTATATATTTATATTGATTCCAAAACCACTAGCGATCTGCGTTTCATTTCGAGATGCCTGCACAAATTCTGACGACTGCCGAACTTGCACGACACTCTCCACGCAAAAATACAGTCCGATTTTTACGCGACATGTGTTGGTGAATTTCCAGGTGTGAGCTTTTCACAGTCGAATGAATAGACCGTGTCAAAAACTTGACCTGTGGGCTGCAATTAAAGCTGGCTTTGAGTTTGCTCTACCCCTGATACAACCCGCACATTCCACCAAGAAGGAGGAATTTATGAAAGGGATGAAGGAAATCCTCGTCTCGTTCACCGTGGCCTTCGCCACGCTCAGCACGTACGCTTACTTGAAAAAAGAAATCAAAAGTACAGAGAGAAAGCAGAATGATTCTGCGCCCACGCAAGTTTCACTTGCACTGGATGGGGTCACGGATGACCCCGAAATCTCGCTCAACTGGGGGCTACAAACATTAGATACCGCGCAGGCCTGGCGCAAACAAACGGGAAGCAAAAAGATAGTCGTCGCGATCATCGATACCGGTTGCGACACGGCTCATCCGTCTTTGCGCGAAAATATCTGGCGAAATCCAGGTGAAAGCGGACTCGACGAATTCGGCATGAGCCGCGCCAGCAACGGAATTGATGACGACGACAATGGATTTGTCGACGATATCCAAGGATGGAATTTTGCCTCTGACCAGGCCGAGGTCATGGATGAACACGGCCATGGGACCCATATCGCGGGTATTATCGGCGCAAAAAAGAGTAATGGATTGCCCTCTTCCGGCGTAGCCCCCGATGTGAGTCT
>JBEIHA010000079.1:0-11277 GCA_040381635.1 Pseudobdellovibrionaceae bacterium | reverse complement strand
CGAAAAAAAACTCGCACGCAAAATTTCTTCGATTGAGGGCGTTTGCGGCGTGCCGCTTGACGAAATCACACCCGGCCTAGTGATCGACGTGCATCGCCGCGGTCGCCGCGTGGGTTTGTCGCGGGCGGGTAAGACTTATCCGTACTACGATTTGGCTTCGCTCACTAAAATTTTGTTCACCGCCTCGCGGGCGATGATTCATTTTTCTGAATTTCCGCGCCAGCTGGATGAATCATTGAGCTCTGTTTTGCCTTGGTGGAAACGCCGTTCAACGACGCCATTTGGTTTGATGACCCATTCGGCGGGCCTCGAGTGGTGGCTGCCCATATACAAGCGTTTGCGCGGACCCGTGTTGCCCGATCCTCGCTGGCAGCAGATGAAAAAACAGATGGCCAAAGTGAAACCTGCCCGGCGTGCGAAGGCCGTCTATTCAGACATCGATCTGTGGATGATGGGTGCCTATTTGGAAGCGCGTTTAGAAAAGCCCTTGCTTGAGATGTGGGATGATGTGCACACACGCTTGGATTTGGGCGAAGTTTTCTTTCATTCGGGGAACAAGCCGGTGAAGTCGCGGGCGCGTTACGCTCCGACCGAAGATTGTCCTTGGCGTGGGCGTGTTTTACAGGGCGAAGTGCATGATGAAAACTGTTGGGCCTTAGGTGGTGTGGCGCCGCACGCGGGGCTGTTCGGTGAGATCGAAGCGGTCAGCGATTGGGGATTGAAGTTACGCCGGGCTTGGGCGGGTGAATTTTCTGGTTTTGGATCTGAGCAGATGGTCCGGCACTTCACCGGGCGCCGCTTAAGTCGCGACGTGGGCGATTGGGGTTTGTGTTTTATGAAGCCGTCGCGGCCGAAGACAAGTTGTGGTCGGTATTTTTCGGCGCGCTCGTTTGGGCATACGGGGTTTACCGGTACGTCACTTTGGTTTGATCCCGTGCAAGATTTATTGGTGGTGATTTTGAGCAATCGCGTGCACCCTTCGCGGGAGAATTCCCGGTTCGTGGGACTAAGGCCTTTGCTGCACGACTGGATTTGTGAAAGTTTGTAGGAAGGTGTGTTCCGATGAAATTGTTGATTTTATTTTTTGCGTTTTCAGCTTGGGCCGAGGATCCGAGTCTATCAAAGGATGATGTGCGCGAAGCCGGCGAATCGCTTCATCCTACGGAATCGTTGGAGCCAAAACAGTTTTTAGAAATCGTCCGCGCCTGCCGCGGGAAGGGTATGGGCAGTTGTCTGCGCGCACAAAAAGATCGCGTGGCTTCTTTCAATCGGCGTGAGTTGGTGCAGATCAAAGATCTGCTGAGGAAGTGCATTTAGCGCAGTCCGGCTTCCGGATACATATTTTGAGTTTATAACATTTTTCTAACTTGAAAAAATATGGATGATTTATTTTTTGATCGCGCTAAGCTTCGGCACATGACTAATTTAGAAATCGAAAAAAAACTGAAGTCTCTCACCCAAGCCGAGCGTCGAATCACGGCCGAGATCGTCGATTTGATTCGCGAAGCCGACCGGCGGCGCTTGCCATTAGAGCGTGGCTATCCCAGTTTGTTCGCTTGGCTGATCAAAGAATTTGGGTATTCGCATTCGGCGGCCTATCGCCGCATTCAGGCGGCACGATTGCAAAAGGATATTCCGCAACTACGCCAGATGTTGGAGGATGGCTCAGTCAATCTCTCCACTCTGTCGCAAGTCCAGACGGCCATTCGAAATCACGAGAAAATCTCGGGGCCAGTGACCTTAGCAGAGAAAGCGGAAGTTATAGATCGCATTACGGATAAGTCATCAGCGGAAGCTGAGGCTGTTCTGGCGGAAATTTTCCCGACCATCTCACCGAAAGAATCTCTCAGAAGAAACTCGAACGATAATTCCACGTTGACCGTCATGTTGGATTCAGAAACGCGAGGATTGTTAGAAAAACTCAAGATCAAATTGGCGCACGTTGATCCACAGGCGTCATGGGGTGAAGTGATCAAGTACGCGCTCAAAAAGGTGACGCAGCCAGTTGCCGCTGCGGCAGTGCAGAGCGAAAGATCTCAAGCTCAGATTCGGCGGGAAATTTTGGCTAGGGGATGTGAATTTCGTGATCCGTTGACTAAGAGAGTTTGCGGGTCAAAATTTAGACTAGAAGTCGACCACGTAGTTCCTAGGGCGAAGGGCGGTTCAGATACGGAAGACAATCTCAGATGTCTTTGCCGGAATCATAATCTTCTGCTGGCCGAGCGACATTTTGGGCGTCGAAAGATGGAGAAATACTGGCGACGAAATTAGGCTGACTGCGCATATGAGGGCAGATTGAGTAACAGTGCGGCGTCGGTCCCCAACAAGGTGCTAGACCAGGTCAGCCACTAGTTGCCCTGGTCGCTGCTCTAGTTTTAGAATTTCAGCTATGAAAAATCTGAAACCTGGATCACATATTCATCTTATCGGCATTTGCGGAACGGCGATGGCTTCGCTCGCTGGAATTCTTAAAGACATGGGCTACAAAGTTACGGGGAGCGATCAGAACGTTTATCCACCGATGTCGACGCAGCTCGAAGCTTTGAAAATTCCGATCATGCAGGGCTTTAAAAAAGAAAACCTGCAGCCAAGGCCTGACCTGGTGATTGTCGGCAACGTGGTTTCTAAAACCAATCCCGAAGCCGAAGCCTTGTTGACCACCGACATCCCGTACACCAGTTTGCCTAAAGCGCTCGGTGAATTTGTGATCGGCGACAAAGAAAGTTTCGTTATCGCCGGCACCCACGGAAAAACCACGACCACTTCAATTATGGCCTGGGTCAGCGACGCGATGGAACTGGGTGCTGGGTTCTTGATCGGCGGAATTCCTCTGAATTACGGTCAATCCTTTCGTGCGCCCAAAGGCGATACTTTTGTGATCGAGGGTGACGAATACGACACAGCCTTCTTCGATAAAGTTCCTAAGTTCATCCATTACCGCCCGAAGAATGTCATTCTCACGTCGGTGGAATTTGACCATGCCGATATTTACCGGGATCTTGATCATGTGAAGCAGGCCTTCAAAACGCTGCTAGAATTGATCCCTGCTGACGGGACTCTTATCTACAACGCCGAAGACAAAAATATTCCCGACATTCTGCCCTTTTGCAAAGCCAAGAATATCGTGAGCTACGGCAACAAGAAGGGCGACTATTCTATCTTCGATCGCCAAGTGATCGTCGGTAGAAATCAGTTTAGCGTAATGAAGAACGGGGTGGCCTGCGCGGACCTGGCGCTTAAAATTTTCGGTGAACACAATTCCCTGAATGCACTTTCCGTTTTTGCAATGGCCGATACGCTGCGCTGGCCAAGACAAAAAGTTTTGCAAGCGCTTGCCGATTTTAAGGGAGTGAAGCGTCGCCAAGAATTGCTGGGTGACGTGAACGGGATCACCGTCATCGAAGATTTTGCGCATCATCCTACGGCCGTCGATCTCACTTTGAAATGTATGCGCGAAAGATTTCCAGGTCGGCGTGTGCTCGCGGTATTTGAGCCACGTTCGGCGACATCTCGCCGCAGTGTCTTTCAAGACGATTATCTGAAAGCTTTTTCATCTGCCGATGCGATCTTCGTGGCGCAACCCTTCGATCAATCAAAAATCAACGAGAACGATAGGTTTTCCACCGATCAGCTGATTGCGGGATTAAGGGAATACGGTAAGATTGCTGAAACAGCGGCGGACGTTCCAGGACTATTGTCCAGAATGGTCGCGGTCGCTCAGCCCAAAGACGTGATTTTAATCATGAGCAACGGCGGCTTTGACGGAATCTATCAAAAGCTTTTCAAAGAGCTTCAAGGCTAGACCTTGTCCTAAGCTCTCAGAAATCCGAAGAGTTAAGCATGTTTTCACTTAAAAAAAACCAACCTGATTCGCCTCTACAAAACGTCCTAGATGCCCTGGATTCCGTGATCCTCGGTAAGCCCGAGCAAGTGCGCTTAAGCCTGGCCTGCGTGCTCGCCCGGGGGCACCTGCTGGTGGAAGACGTGCCGGGTGTGGGTAAGACCACTTTGGTCAAATCTCTGGCCCGAGTTTTGGGCCTCGATACGAAGCGCGTTCAATTCACGAACGATTTACTGCCGTCGGATATTCTTGGAACGGCCATTTTCGATGCTGCGGCCAATTCGTTTCACTTTCATCCGGGGCCGGTTTTTACAAATGCTTTGATTGCCGACGAACTCAACCGCGGAACGCCGCGTACCCAGTCCGCTTTCTTGCAAGCTATGGAAGAGCGCCGTGTGAGTCTGGATGGCATCACTCGAGATTTGCCTAATCCTTTTTTCGTCGTTGCCACGCAAAATCCGCGCGAACAAATCGGCACGTTTCCGCTACCCGAATCACAGCTCGATCGCTTTTTGATGCGCGTACAGATGGGTTTCCCAGCTCCGGAATTTGAGATCGAGTTACTGAGAGGCAATCGTAAAACTGAGACCGAGATTCCGGTACTGTTGACTCCTGAAACCGTTGTCAAAATTCAGGATCAGGTGGAGCAGCTTCATTGTTCTGAAAACGTGTTGAAGTTCGTGCAACGCATTTTGGTTCAAAGTCGATCGTTGAAAGCCGATTTTTCAGGATTGTCGCCGCGCTCAGGTCTTGCGTTGCTTAGTGCCGCGCGCGCTTGGGCCTTTTTGGCCGGCCGCGATTTTGTTTTGCCTGAAGACGTACAGGCCGTCGGTCCTTGGGTCGTGAATCATCGCATGCGGTTACCGACTTCGAGTGCCTACGACAAGACCAAGGAATTCCTGGCTACGGTCGCGGTCGAGTAACTTGGTCGACTAAATATCAGGAGTAGACATGCCCGATTTGAGCCGCTGGATCGTGCGCGAAAATCGCATTTATATTATGCCCACCGGGAACGGCGCTCTTTATCTTGCGGGCATCGTGGTTTTGATCCTGACGGCGTCGACTTACAATAACAATTTGATTTTTATCCTCGCCTTTTTTCTTTTCGCCGTTTTCTTCGTTTCGATGTTGCAGACACACTACAATTTAAAAGGCGTTCGCCTTAGGTACAATGGAAGTGAAGAGGGGTTTCAGGGCGATCGTATTGGTCTGAATGCTTACATCACCCAAAAGCGCGCGCGAACCAAGAAAGCCTTGCAGTTGCGTACTGGCTCGAAAACTTTTGTGACTCTTAAAAACGCGCGCGAAGACCTTGGTCCGCAAGACACAATAAAAGCGGTGCGCATCGAAGTGCGGGCGTGGAAACGTGGGCTCCACAAAGTTCCAACCTTGATCGTGGAAACACAGTATCCACTCGGACTGTTTCGCGCCTGGAAGGTCTTTCGGCCCGAAGGTGAAGTCGTGATTTATCCGGCACCGCAGTCGGGACCGCCCCTTAGGCCGCGGGCTTACGATCAGGGTGAGCAAGATCAGGGTTTACGCACCAGTCCCGACGGCGACTTTGGCGAGCTCAAAAGCTATGCGCCCGGCGAGAGCTATCATCAAATCGCCTGGAAGCATTACGCACGCACCGGCACGCTCTACACGAAAGTGCATTGGGGCGCCGAAGATCGGCATTACGCTATTCCTTGGAATCCTCCCCAAAAAGAGTTTGAGCGCTACCTTGAATTGATGAGCGGCTACATCAAACAGGCCTGTGACGAGAACGCCTCGTTCGAAATGGAAACACCGGTCTCGAGCATCCAACCGGGACGTGGGGCAGAGCATGCCAAATTATGTTGGCGCGCGCTCGCGCTTGTTGCCGAGCCGAAAGGTGCCTCGTGAAGACCGATTTGCGGACCCTCACATTGCCGCTGATTTGTTTGGTGGCCTTCAATTTACTGCCACAAATTGCCTTGCGCCCCGCCTGGTCGTCGGCGCTGTGCTTTGTGTTTCTAGGATACAGGGCCTTTTTAGCGTACGCGCTCTTGCCGATTCCTCCACGCTGGGTACTTTGGTTGGCGCAAGGGGTGGTCGGTGTGGCCATCTGGCAGCATTATAATTCTATATTTGGCGATGAAGCCGCCGGGACATTACTTACGCTACTGACTTGCTTGAAAACTTACGAGCTGCGCTCCAAACGCGACTTCTTTGTGAACAGCATGCTGTGTTTTCTAGTCCTCATGAGCAACTTGCTATTGGATCAATCCTTGATCCTTACCCTGTACGTGATTGCCGACGTGGTTTTGATCATGTCGTTTTTGTACGCGCTTGAAAGCGAGACCTTCAGCTGGGCGGGGATGCGTGGATATTTGAAGCCCACTTTCGTTCTGACCTTGAAGGCCGTACCCATATTGGTGGTTTGTTTTATTCTTTTTCCTCGTTTTTCGACGGGCTTCGGTACCGGCGCCCAGACCGTCGGCAAAACAGGAATCACCGACGAACTCAAGCCAGGTTCGGTCAGCGAATTGATCAATTCTGAAGAACTCGTCTTTCGCGCCGAGTTCTCGGGCTCTGAAATGCCGCCGCGTCGAGCGCTTTACTGGAGAGGCGCCATATTAGATCGCTCACAGGGATTGAATTGGACGCGTGAAAAATCCACCGAACGACAATCGCCTTCTTATGCCTCTCAGAGCGCGGCGTCGGTCGAAATTTTTCTTGAGCCAGGTTTTGATAAATTTCTGTTTTCGCTCGACAGCACGCGTACCATATCCTTCCCCAGCGATTTTAATAGAATGCGAATCACGAAGCGACCGGGCGGGACGTTCGAGCTCATCAGCCCGCTGCAAAATCGCGAGCGTTATAATTTAGAAAATTCGCTGGAAGGCGAGGCGCTTTCCATCGTCGGCGATCTCAAAAAATATGTACAGGTTTCAGAAAAACCGACTTCTGAAATGGCTAAGCTTTTGTCTCAGCTCAAAGGCGCCGAGACTGCCAAGACGGTTTCTAATGTTCTGGGACATTTCCGCGGCAATGGTTTTGAGTATTCCATGCAGCCGCCGGCGGCACGCGACATCGACGAGTTTATTTTCAAAAACAAAGTCGGATTTTGCGAACACTATGCCGCGAGCACCGCGACAATGCTTCGGCACTTAGGTGTGCCCGCGCGCGTGGTTGTCGGATTTCAAGGTGGTACTCCGAGCTTTCTTGAAAACTACATTTCGGTACGCGGACAAGATGCGCACGCCTGGGTAGAATACTTTGATGCCGATGGTGAGCGCTGGCGGCGTATTGATCCTACCGCGCAAGTCAACCCGGCCCGCCTGAATTTGGGTAGCCAGTCTTATCTGCAAGGTCAGGAAAGCTGGTTGCCCACGTGGCTTATGGATTCCAACAACGCTTATTACCGAATGCGTGCGGTGGTTGATGAATTCGAGGCCTCTTGGATCGGCTTTCTGGTGCGCTTCGATTTAGCTCGACAAAAGGAATTGCTGGCGAAGTTTGGAATGGAGGAAACCCTGTTCCGCGCCCTGCCGGTTTTCTTGGCCATGGCCTTGGTCTTAATCTTGGCGGTCCTTTATTTCATCGAAGCTCAGCGCCGCGAAAAGCTCACCCGCGAAGAGCGTATATATCAAGAAATGCTTTTGACGCTGAAGAAATGGAAAATCGAACGCCTGCCGTCCGACGGGCCGCTAACGCTTATGGATAAAGTCAGGGCACGTCATCCCACGATGGCCGATCAGGTGGAGCCCATAATGGAAGGGCTGATTTTGGCACGCTTTGGCGCCACCCAATTGGATCGCGAGCAGATGGATTCTCTGTCCCGTTCGGTGCGCAATTTAAGGAAATTAAGCGTCCGTTGACCGCCCGGTCGGCGTTGCGATAGCTTTGGCGCATGCAAGGCAAAATGACCCCACCGAATATTGCGGGCTCATCGAAAATGACCCCACCGAATATTGCGGGCTCATCGAAAATGACCCCTTTGATGCAGCAGTACTGGGATATCAAATCTCAGCACGCCGATAAAGTTGTGCTCTTTCGGATGGGTGATTTTTACGAGATGTTTCACGAAGACGCTGAAATCGCGGCGCCAATCCTGAATATCGCCCTCACTCAAAGAAACAAAAAGGCCGCGGATTCGACCAAGATGTGCGGAGTTCCCCATCATTCGATCGCGGGACCGATCGCAAAATTGCTAGCTGCTGGGAAAAAGGTAGCCATGGCGGATCAGATCGAAGATCCGGCCCTGGCCAAAGGCATCGTCAAACGGGCCGTCACCCGTGTGCTGACGCCGGGTATGGTTTACGATCCCGATACACTGGATCAGCTCAGTGCGAACTACCTTGCTTCTTACGACCACCAGCAATTGGCTTTCGCTGACATCACCACCGGCGAGGCTTTCTGCTACGAAATCAGCGACCCGATTGAGCGTGAAGAATTGCTAGCCATGCTTTCGCCTGCGGAATTGGTGTTGGCGCCTTCGCAATGGGCGGATCGGCGCAAACACAATTATTTTTCTAGCGCAGTACCTAGCGATTTCGGCGATGCCAAGACCGGCTGTATGGATCTCTTAAGATCCTACATCGCACATCTGCAGGGCGAAGAAATTTTAAGATCTTTGGGAACTTTTGAAATTCGCCGCCGAGGTTCGCATTTGCGTTTAAGTGCCACGGCTGTTCGTCACCTCGAACTTTTTGAAGGAGCCCGGGGTGAGCGCGAAGGAACTTTGATTTCAGCGGTCAACCGCACACAGACTTCGGCGGGCGCAAGATTGCTGAAAACCTGGCTCGCGGCGCCTCTGTTGAACGAAGAAGAATTGAAACTTCGCCTCGACGAAATCGAGATGTGGATGGGTCGATCTACGGACCTGAAACGATTTCGCCAAATGCTCGGACAACTGGGAGACGTGGAAAGACGCTTAGGTAAAGTGCATAGCACCACCTTCAACGGACGCGACTTGGTGGCGATTTCGCAATCAGTGATCGCAGGCGAAGGCTTAAGCCTTTCTCACCCTTGTCAGGCGAAGACCAATTTGAGCGGCCTGACGGACGTGGTCAGGCTAGCTCGAAAAATCGAAGCCACGATGAAAGATGAACTCCCCATGCTGGTGAAAGAGGGGGGCTTGATCAAGCAAGGTGTTCACTTAGGACTCGATGAGTTGATCGAATTGACTCAGGATTCGCAAAAATTGCTACTGGAGCTTGAGAACCGCGAAAAAGAACAGACCGGGATCACCTCGCTTAAAGTCCGATACAACAGCGTGTTCGGATTTTATATCGAGTTAACGAAAACCCATGCGCACAAAGCACCCGGACACTACCGCCGCAAACAAACATTGACCAATGCGGAACGCTACACCACCGACGAACTCGATCGCCTGGAAGAAAAGGTTCTTTCTGCACGTTCTAAGCGCGATCAGTTGGAATACGAAATCTTCAACGATCTCAAACAAGAAGTGATCGCCCTGGCGCCGACACTGCTGTCTTTGGCGCGCACGTGGACTCGTTGGGATGTTTTAAGTGGACTAGCTTGGCTCGCGCTGGAGCGTGGTTACAAACGCCCTGTGTTTAGTAAGAATGGCATACTCAACCTCGAGCTTTGCCGGCATCCCGTCGTCGAACAAACTCTGGGCAAGGGATTTGTCCCGAACACCATCAAACTTGGCCAAAGTGAATGTATGCTACTGACCGGGCCTAATATGGCCGGGAAAAGCACGCTGATGCGTCAAGCGGCGTTGATCGTGATTCTCGCGCAAATTGGATCTTTCGTGCCGGCTGAAAAGGCCGAGATGCCTCTCTTCACTGAAATCTTCACGCGCATCGGGGCAAGCGACGCGCTTAACGAAGGCCTTTCTACTTTTATGGTGGAAATGACCGAGACCGCTCAAATTCTGAAGCGCGTGGGCCCGCAGTCCCTTGTCATCATGGATGAAATTGGTCGCGGCACCAGCACCTACGACGGCATGAGTTTAGCGCAAGCGATTCTTGAACACATGGTGGGACTAAAGAAGCCCTACCTTCTGTTCGCGACTCATTATCACGAACTGACTTCGCTATCATTGATCCATCCGCAATTGCACAACAAGCATATGAGCGTTCAGGAAAAGGGCGGGCAAATTCACTTTCTGCACACGCTGCAAGACGGCGCGGCCAATGGATCCTACGGGATTCACGTCGCCAAGCTCGCAGGTATTCCCCATAACGTGACCTCCCGGGCGCAAAATATTCTTAACGGCTTCGAAGGGCAGGGCGGGGGCCATGGTGTCCAGTTGTCGCTGGCCGACTTGCCGGCAGCGATCCATTCCACGCCTGAACTGCCAGCTTGGGCGCAAGAAGTGAAATCTCTCGATCTTTCGCGCATGACTCCGCTCGAAGCTTTGAATAAGCTTTCTCAGTGGCAACGCGAAGCTTCCTCTTAAGCACCGATTTCGAAGAAGGCCTACATAGGCTTTTGAATGGAACAGAATTTCCCAAGGTTGGAAAAGCGCGGGCCGCGTTTTCCGATTGGCTTGAGCAGCGCTTGATCGAAAGACTTAAAGCTTTCGGGTCGCTCGAAGACGTGAAGCCGATTCTGCTGGGAAGCTGGTCCCGCCACGAATTAAGTCCCAAATCCGATATTGACCTTTTGTTTGCGGGTGAAGAATCGGTCGTCAAAGAATTTGTCACGAAGGCCTTCAAGGACGGGCTCAAGTTGCGGGCCCGAGTTCCAGAAAATCCCGAGGACTGGAGTGTCGGCGTCGAACCGTTTGATGTTTTGGCCCTTAATTCGGCCACCGCGATGTTCGAAAAAGATGAGCCGCTCTTGCTCCGCCAAACCGCCCACGCTCGAAATCAGCGCCGCAGTATTTTGAAGGCCATCAAGATTGAGCGCGAGGAACGGCGCAAACGCCAGGATTCGATCGCCAACCTGCTCGAACCGAACCTCAAATTCGGCGCAGGGGGCTTACGCGACATCGAACAAGCGCTAGCCCTGAAAGCCCTTTTTCCCGATAAATTTAGCGGCGCCGATTCTTATCCGTTTGATGTGTTGGCGCAGATCAAGGATGAATTTTTATTTCTTAGAAATCTCTTACATCTCTTGGGTTCCGGCGACGTGATGTCCGCCCACGATCAGCTGGAGATCGCCAAGCGACTTAAATTGGAATCTGCCCAAGGACTGATGAAGTTCGTGCAGCGTGAACTCGAGCGTGCGAGCTTTTACGCCGATTGGGCGATGTCCAATTGCGCCAGCAGTCCACAAAAACGGCTTCAAGCTAAAAAGGATCTCGGTGATATCAATGCCGCGGTTCAAGCGTTACGAAAAGATCCGGCCAATATCCTTAGGCAGTACGAAATTCGCCGGCTTGCCGATGACTGGGAGAAAAATCTCCCGTTGACCGAGGCTGGGAAGACCTTACACAAAGCGATTTACAATGATCAGCCCGACGCGCTTCTGGTCGCGCTCCACCGCACTAGATT
>JBEIHA010000078.1:0-11282 GCA_040381635.1 Pseudobdellovibrionaceae bacterium | reverse complement strand
GGTGAAGCCTCAATTTATGGATGCGGAACTTTTCCGTGCGTTGAAAGAGCTATCTTTAATCGCTTCGTCGTCACGGCGCCGTAGATTGATATCGACGAAGGCCTTGCCGAGCCTGTACAGTTTTTAAAGCGCCGCTACGATTTTTTCGGCGCGCGTCTGTGCTGCAATCGGGTGAATCAATTTCATTCACTCTGTTTTAAGGAAGACAACCTATAATCGTGGTGGATCCAGCCAAATGTTGCTCAGAAGTCGTGTAAGTTCCAGATCCCCAGTTTCCACTCGGACAGAACTGACAAGTGTAAGTGTTTCTCACTCTATACCCCTGCCCACTTGAACACTTTTTAGGGTCGTAGGAATCGTTCCATGTAGATGAAGCGCCCCAAAAAACGTAACATTGATTTCCCGAGCTCGTGCATGTTTGACTGTAAGGGTTTCCAGCAAGTGGTGGACAAGACTGTATTTGTATCGCCCCATGATTTATACAAATTTGGGCTGGGGAATCGTAGTTGAGCGTAACCTCTGTCAGATTCATTCGGCAAGGCGTCCCAGCGGTACAAGCCTGCGATGAACTTGGCGCGCCGCCCGAGCAACTGCAGGCCTGCGAACTCGACGGCCTGGTTCCCGCATTGCAAAAGCCATCCGCCACGGTTGCGCCATCATTGCGTAAGCAACTGACGGATCGTGACTCAGACCCACCACTACACCAAACCGAGCGAGTTTGCGAACCGCCGCTGCAAGATGAGTTTGTACATGAACTCCAACCACCGGTGTTCCATGAAGCGCTACAGCCGAACCAGCCGCTGACTTGCCAGTCGTAAGTGTAGTTTTGGGCGCAGGTCTGATTAGAAAATGAACCGCTCAAGACACCTGTGCTACAAATGCGAGTCTGTGAGATGCTTGCGCAGGTGGTTGGGAATAAAGCGCTAGAGGATGAGTAGGCGGTCACACTATTGCCGTTAGTTAAAGTGCCGCCCCAAGGTAAATTGCAATCACACGGGCTCGTGTTGCAAGCTTGAGAACTTGATCCAGAGCAAGCTAAGCCTGCGGGGCTCGCACTTGGAGAAGGGCTGGTGCACGTTCGACTTTGCGTGCCGCCGCCGCAGGTGACGCTGCAAGAACCCCAGCCAGACCAATTTCCGTTGGTCCATGATGTGGTGCTCACAACACTGTTCGAACCGGCATTGTTCAGTGCGCGCACGCGGAATGTGTACGTGGTGCCGACTAAAGTATTTTGCCCGCTAAACACTTGCCCACTGGTGCAGGCAGAGTAGGAAGCCGCGCCGGTGTCAAGACTGCATTCGAAAGAAGCCACGCCGGATTCACCGTCGCTCGAAGCAAACGTGAAGCTCGGAGATCCGGTATTGGTGTTTGACGGCGTAAGCGACGGGGTCGTTGGCGCCGACGTGTCCACCGAGAAAGTTCTTGCCGCGTGCGTGCCCACATTGCCGGCATTGTCCGTGGCGCGAACTTGAACTTCGTAGCTACCGGCGACAAGACCCGAAAGAGAGTACGTGGTGGCCGAACTACACGCCCCCCATGACCCGGTTGACAAACGACACTGAGAGCTAGCCACGCCGTTCACATCCGTGCAGTTGAAGGTAAACGCCGGGGCTGTTTGATTGGTCCAACCGTTCGGGCCCGCCGTGAACGAGCAGCTGGGGCCGCTGTTGTCGCGAACGAAGTCGCGGTTCGCAGTAGCTAGGTTACCCGCGGGGTCGGTTTGGCTCACGATTATGTTCTTGGTCCCTTCGCCCGCAGTAAAAACAACGGCGACGCTGTAAGCACTGCCACTGCAAGTCGTACTTGCCGGAGAGGTCCAGCCCGATCCCGAAAGTGTCACGCTTAGACCAGATTCGCAGGCGCCGCTTAAGACTACGCCCGTTTGCGCGGACGAATTCACTGCGGGTGAGGTTATCGTCAGCGTTGGCGGGGTGTTGTCGCGCACGAAAGAACGACTGTCCGTCCCGAGATTGCCTGCTGGATCCGTCTGGCTCACCGAAATGGCTTTCGAACCTTGACCCGCAGTAAATAAAATCGCTTGAGTAAATGTGCCCGCCGCGCACGTGGTCGAGCTTGGGCTTAAAAGTCCGGTACCAGCCAGATTGACGGTAACGCCTGCCTCGCAGGTGCCCGACAAAGTCACACCCGTTTGGGCTTCGGTCGCCGCGGCAGGCGCGCTGATCGCGACGACGGGTGCGGTGTTGTCGCGCACAAAGGTGCGAGACGCACTGCCCGTATTACCGGCCGCATCCGTTTGGCTAAGATTCACGACTTTCGATCCTTCGCCTGCTGTAAACACAATAGCTTGGCTGAACGTTCCCGCTGCACACGTAGTACTTGCCGGCGACTGAATGCCCGCCCCTGAAAGCGTGATGGTCAGCCCAGCTTCGCAGGTTCCCGATATGGTCAGCCCGGTTTGAGCCTGAGTATTTGCCGCGGGAAGAGAGACGGCGATGGCCGGCGGCGTGGTATCGTATAACCGGCTAATTGAAGACGACGCCAAATTCAAGTTGCCACCTGAATCTTGCGCTACGTTCGCATTCACCTGCAAAGAAACGTTTCCTTCTGCGCTCGGTGCTACCGTAACTGTATAAGTCGATCCGCTACCAGCAAAACCACTGAGGGTCGCATTGGTCGTCGCGATATCGCCGACCACGAACCCGGTGACGGGCTCGCTGAACGTGATCGTAACGTTAAAAGGTGTCGTGTTGATCGAAGCGGGCGCGGCCGAAGTCAGCACCACGGTTGGACGAATGCTATCGTAAACGCGCGAAATGGATTCATTGTCGGTGTTCAGGTTTCCAACCAAGTCGTTAAGCACGCCGTTGGGTAGATTTACGGTGACTGCTCCGTCGATTAAGGGAACAACCGTCAACTCGAAGTCCGAACCCGACACGGAATTAAGGCTGGTCGCCACGCCATTGGTAACCAAGAAATCAGACATAGTGAGATTGGTTATGTTTTCGCTAGCCGAAACATTGATCAGCCAAGCCGAGTTGATCACGGGCGCCGCCAGTGAGCTCAAAGTCATATCCGGAGGCGTAGAATCCAAAGTTCGGGTGAACGTCGCGGAGGCAACGTTGTTGTTGTTGCCCAGATCTAGGACGCGATTGGCCGGTAACGAAACACTCAATGAAGGCGGCGCCGGCGAGGTGTTGGGCGTAACGCTTAAAGTGAAATTTCGGGGGCCACCGGCTAAACCGGAAAGACTTGCTCCGACCACGGTGAAGTCAGTGGCATCAAGTCCGGTGATGTCTTCGTTAAAGTCAACGTTCAGCACGAACGGCGTCGCCATGGACGGATCACCGCGCGTCGATGACAGAGTCACGGTGGGACTTTGATTATCATAAATAAAGCTCAGATTTTGTACCGCACTGGAAGGTATATTGGTGGCTAAATCCGTCCAACCGGTATTCAGCACCGAAATGGTGACCATACCGTTGGCGGTGGCTGAAAAAGTCAGATCGTATTCCCGCGCATTGATCGCGGTGATTGAACCGAGGCTTCCATTGGTCACATTGACGTCGCTGGCTTCAAAACCGGTGATGTCCTCGTTCGCGGTCATACGAACGGTCCACGTCGCGACATTGCTCTGAGCGGGGAGTGAGCCGGTCAAAGAAAACGTCGGACTAACGGTGTCGATGATCAGGGCCGAAGACTCTGACGGGGCGGAAGCTAGCTGCGTGAAGCCGGCGACGTTGCGGCCAAGCGCACAAACTCGATAGACCCCGTCACCGCTGATGGGAAAGTTTAACGGCGTGGCTAGCGTGACGAAGCTTAAAGCGCTCCAGTCCGTCGCAGCACCGGCGCAGGTGGTGTCTTTGACGACGACGGCTTTGTAGTCGGTCAGTTGTACCCCGGTTATGGCCACAGTGCGGTTCACCGTGGAGTTCGAAATCAAGCCCGCCGGCACATAAGGTC
Source organism: Pseudobdellovibrionaceae bacterium (assembly GCA_040381635.1). Taxonomy (GTDB): domain Bacteria; phylum Bdellovibrionota; class Bdellovibrionia; order Bdellovibrionales; family UBA1609; genus JALHOQ01. The sequence goes on along the minus strand of JBEIHA010000078.1, from coordinate 7,361 downwards.
CGATCAACGCTAAAGCAATGGTCACGTCTTTGCGCCAGGTCGCGCTGACCGCAGCGGTCAACGGGGTTTGGTTACCCGCTTCATCCAAAGCCAAAGCGCAAATTCGCAAGTTGCCATCCGCCATCGCCGCGATGTTTGGGTCGATCACAGTGGCCACGGGAATTGGTGCCGAGTAATCGGCAATCAAAGCGCAATTGGTCGAAGCCGCCGGACCCAGTTTGTAGCGGTATCTGTGAACGTCGGTACCCACCACGCTGACGTTCAACTGAATCACCGGCGAGGGATCGGCCGGAACGCCAACTAGGGTGAAGGTAATAACTTGCTGGGTGTCTATGACAACAGGGCGAAGCATGGAATAGAGGTTGCCGGCCTGGTCATGCACCGAAACCTGAATGTTGGTCGGTCCTTGGGGCAGACTTGAAAGGTCAAGGACGGCACTGAAGGTATTGTTGGTGCAAGTCACAGTTCTGCTAACTGTCAGCACGGTGATGATCACTTTTGTTCCAGAATCGCTGCAGGTTCCAGAAACCGGGAAACTGCTGACGTTATCTTGATTGACGAACGGAGGAGCGGTCACCGAACCGGTCGGATTAACCGTGTCCAAAATAACTTCAATAGAGGTGATCTCTCGACCGGTCTTAGGATCGTGAATTTCAATTTTGATCGGGCCATCGGGCAGAATGGATACGTCTATTCGACCTTCGTAGCGGCCACTGGGTTGGGAGCACGGCAGGCGAGCGAGTTCGGTGCCATCGACGACGACGGATATTTCAGTTACACCCGCCGGGCAAACACCACTGATCGGAACCGACGGAGCCGTAGGTGCATTGATCATCGGCGGCATGGAAATAAGTCTGGTTGGATCTTCGCTCGATAGGTTGAGTAACGAAGTGGACAGACCGCAACCCACCGTCAGTAATGAAAAGACAATTGCGGACGCAGTCCCTAAAACAGAGAAGGATAATTTAGACATAGCTGAAATCCCTCCCCGCCGACGCACCGAAATTCCTTATGTACTTTTCGGTCAATGACCAGGGGATCTAAAGTCTTACGTCCAGCGCTGTCGTCGAAGAATAGAAGTGTTCATTTTTGAGATTATGGCGTGACCTAAGCTTGACCGTCTTCTTTTGCGACGCCCTAAAAATAGCGAAGGGTACTTGTGTTGCACTCCGCGAAAATTCAGCTGGATGATTTCTTGGCGATTCTACTTCTATGGGACCAGCTGACGGCTCAGGACAAGCTAGAATAAATGTACCGAGTATTCGTGCTCGCACCAAACTTCTGAATCCGCCCGTCCTGGACCGCCCAAGAACAAAAACGCCGGAAGGCTGAAGCACTTATTCCAAGTTCGGCTACAGCACTGCGCTTAGTAAAGCCCTGTGGGGAAGAGTGCTTCAGATCATGGAGTAAACGTTCGTATTTAATGGCTGGCGCTTGGATCGATGAAATCTCCAGCGCCGTCTTCTTTCCAAAATCGATTTTGTAGCCAGCTGGGCTTTGCGCAATCTTTAAGTCCAGACACTGCTGCATAAAATAGCGGCGGGTGCGCGCGACCACTTGATGAACCCGCTGTGGTGAGGAAAACACGTTGAAGTGCTCGTTCGGCCAAAGGGCCGCAAAAATCTCGGTGGTGCGGATCGGCCGGTAGAAATCTTCCGAAAGAGCGACCAGAAGCGCATGCGATTTCAAGCCTTTGATTTCCAATTCGCGGCCGTTCACGCGGGCCTCGCGCACATTGAGGAGGCTTCCCTTGGTCGGGCCCCAGACGTAGGTCTCCGCGCGCGGCTCGCCACCGAAGGCCCGCGCCATTTTCTCGCGATAAGCGGGGTAGGGTGTGCCGAAGTAAAGGCCCCGAAAGACGTCCGTATCGAACGAAACCTTCAAGCGGAAATAATCGGTCTGTCGAATAGATTCAAATTCGCCTTTCCTGACCGCTTGTTCGCGGAAGGCCATCAACGGCGCCACATCGTTTTGTTTGAACGATTGAAGAATCGACTGCCAACGTGAAACATAGAATCTGTCCAAGGCGGCGGTCTGACCCAAGATAGCCTCGGCCCGTGACAGCAAATCTTCGGCCCGTGAAAAATTCCCGCGAATAATATGCAGCTGCCCCAGCATCTCGTAGCAATTGCCCAACAGACGATTTAGTTTTAGGGGACGCAGCTCGGCGGCCAATTCCTCAAGCAAAAATTCGGCAGCGTCGTAGCGTTCCGTAAATAGGAAGGCATCCGCCAGATTCACGCGGCCCACTAAGCGCGCGTACGCCGAAATATCGGATCCTAAATAATGCACCAGATGTGGAATGGCTTTCTCGTATTCCCATAAATTGAAGTGCGCAAACGCGCGGTACAGTGACGCTTCGGGGACATGGGCCTCATTCACTTTGGAAAGCAAATTCATCGCCTCGCGATTCGCCCCGCAGCGCTGCAGAAGTACGGCGTACTCGGCGAGGTCGGCTGGTCGCACTTGTTCAAATCCCGCACCAAACATCGGAGTCAATAGTTTTAGGCCCATCTGCGGCTGACCGATTCGCCGCGCGATAACGGCAAGCTCCCGGCGATAGTTTGAAGGAACCCGCGCCGACTTTATTTTCTGCAATGCGGCCGCACAACGTGCAAGCTGACCGCTACGGATCCATTCGTCGCATTCTTGAATCAGGCGGGCGAAGTTTTTCATTCGCGCACTTCGAGCTTCACATTGAGTTTGAGCAGTTCAATCGAATTGGATCTGGCGCTAAACTTCGTGCTGACGTTCACGGGTCTTCCCGCGGATACGAACGGTGCGTAATTTTGCACGGTCGCGGGAATCACCGTACAGTCGGTACAAGTGGGTGCACCACCGCCGAGATTCAAACGTAAAAAGAAGGACTGCCGCAAAACCGATTGTTCGTTAAAAGAAGCATCGGCGCGCACCCGCAAGGCTCCCTCCTTAAGCCAGATTTCGCCCTCCAATTGACTAGGGTGGTCCAAGGTCCACTGCGCTTGTCCATCGAGGCTTACGCCATAAAGAACGCCTCGCAAATCTTGCATACCGTTGAGCAGGCGCGAACCTGAAATCAAATATCCCGATGGTCCTTCGGCGATATGATACGAGCGAGAACTCGCGTGCCCACCCGGGTGTTTAAGGACAGAGACCCACGCGACCTGTCCATCGGCTCCAAACTTGGCCACAAGGCTGTCGCCATACGCACCGGTCATTCCCGCCGCTGCGAAAGAACCGTCAGCGTGAATTAAGAGTTTATTGTAGGCCGTATTCACGTCAGCGTAGGTGGTCCACAAAAGATTACCGTTGCCGTCCAAGCGCTTTAACAATCCATTCGCGGCTGAGTATATGCTTTGGTCCGGGCCGATCGCCAATTTTCCAAACCCTGCGACCGCTTCTCTTTGCCAAAGAAGCTCCCCCGAGGAATCCAATTTCAAAAGTGACTCGATACCCGCGCTCAAATAAAGATCACCGTTGAGATCCGCGACCAAGTCGATAAAGGGCACTTCGCCGGTCGTCGTCGAATAGACACGGTTCCATAGCCGTTGGCCATCAGACGATAGCGCCACCAAATGCACAGCACCGCCGTGGCCAGCGATCACGACAGAACCGTCCTCGCGAATCACCACATTGGTCGCTTCGAAACTATCGGCCCCACCGATTTTGTAAGCCCATAACAATCGATCCTGCGGATCAAGCTTGGCCACGTAAGTGTGTTGCCATTTTGCATCCCACGTTAAGATCGTGTCCGGCGGTACCAACTGACCCACCACCACCGTATTGCCCGAGCGATCGATCGCGGCTTCCTGAATGCGCGACAAAGCGTCGACATAAATCACACCATTGTAAGTGATGTAAGATGTATCGGCGGGATCCGTGACCACGCTCACCGCACGCCATTGCGCTTCGGGCAAGTTCACGCAGTCTTCGCGCACAAGATATGGCGTACCATTTCTAAATTCGATGGAGGACTCGATCGGCGATTCATCCGCGCAAATGCGGTCGATCGCAACGTATACGAAAAGCTTACCGTCGTAGCCGTTACCACTTCCGCCATTAGATTTGGACGCGGCCGTTGGCTCATTGGATTGAAATCGACAGTTCTGAAAACCGCCGAGTAAGAGCGCTAAACCAACTATGAGTAGGACGATTCGACTAAACAAGAGACTCCTTGACCATTATAAGGATAGCCGTTTGCGCTCGTAGTTTCCATTGCAGTCTCTTCGTATCTGAATTTGAGACAGTCTCATTTTGAAAACCTCGCGCCGTTCTTGTCAGATCGCTTGATTACGAATTGGTTTAATCTGAATTCAACAAACGCCATTGAGCGGGGGGAAATTGGGCATGAAACAGGGACTAATGATTTTCACGATGAGGTTTATGTTGGTGGGCTGCGCAGAGAAGAATTTTGAAGGTAATGAATCGCCTTCGCAATTGGCAGATGCCAATACTCCCGCCGGCGCAAATTTTGGTTCAGAAGGGCTCGCCGATTCAAATGGTTCAAACTCCACGGCGCCGAATGTACCAAGCGCACCGAGCATACCGCCCATACCGCCCATACCGCCGTCGGCCAATTGCAATTCTACGTTTATCGTCGGAACGGTGACCAGTTCGCCAGCTGGCGTGAGTCTTCAAATCTTGAAGGCCTACGACGATATCTTGGGTCGAATTGACATTTACGAAGCCGGCGGCCTCTACCTCACGAACTTGCAAGCGATTGGCTTCACCGTAACATCATTACGCCGCGACCTAGTAAAGACCCCGGAACACGCCGCTCTTTTAGAGAGAATCTACAATCACCATCTCAAAAGACTACCGACGACCTATGAAACGTCCCTGCATTTCAACGATCTGGTTATCGAGTCGACCAACATGCGACAAATCGAAGTCGGGTTGTACGCACGCTGCTTGCGCGGCGGGTAAAAAGAAGAAAAATATCATCGAGATTATAAAAACGCCTGCACGATCGCGAGTTGGGCAAGCATGTTGCGATCGGGCGTTCCATTCAACTTCGAAAGTGGCGCGGCGTTACTCGGTAACCCAGAATCCAAAGAAGTGAAACGCGGGCAATAACATTCTGCGCGATAAGCCTTCCGCGCGGGTAAAAATTTTAACTCTAGTCACCTCAGGTCATACTCTTTGACTCATTCGCGCGCCTTCAATACCTGCTGGTATGCGGTCCTGCAAATTCCTCCTTATGCTTAGCTGTGTCATTTCTCATCTTGCCGCCGGCGCGGAAGTCGCTTTGCCCGAATCGATTCGGGTCGAGGGGCAACCCCTGCGCTGGAAATGGTCCGATGGCCGGCAGGCGGTTTTGATGGATGAAATCCTTGATGCGGGTGTGTTCCGAGTCGGAATTAAAACGAATATGAATTCGTGCACGGAAACCCGGCTTCCCAGTTGCCATTTTATAAGCCATTCACGTTTTCGTAAGTTGTTTCTAGTTTGGGAAAAACATCCGGTAGATCCCACTAAGATCGGCAAAGTGCTTTCACTCAAAAATCCAGAGACCGGCGCTCGCGAAGACTTCGCTCAAAATATCCTGGTCACCCAAGACGTACAGGTCACGTGGCGGCAACTTGGGCTAATCGACGCCATCGGTGAAGAACTCAAAATGACTTTGCACTGTGATCAGTTTGAATGGCTTCCGGGAACGGCCGCAGGACCTTTGAGTGAAACAGTGGTTCCGGCCTGGACCACGCATTTCGAAAATCCAGTCGGAGAGTTTTTTATTCCCGGGATCGAGCAAAATCCGCCGGTTAACCACTACACGGCCGGCATGAAGCAAGTCACCTTAAAGCGTTTAGATGAGGGCGGCTACCTGGTGAGTTCGATTGCGGGTTTCTACACCACCGTCACTCATCATGCGTCGATCCTTCGCGGTTACATCACCTCATTCTTCTTTGATCGCGATCAATTCACTGAACATCCGGCCAAAATAGTGGATGAAAGCCAGTATCCGAATCCGGGTTGCGAGATGGAATTTATCCTCAACTTTTCGGAATTTTACCAGCAGAGCAATGCCAAGCTGAAGCTGAGGGCCTCTCCGGACTACGACTCATCCAAAGCCAAACAGGTGATTTTCAATCGCGCCGATCCGCAAGTTCACTTGGATTCGCCCATTTTTCAGATTGAAGGCGAGGTCGAATGAGAACTGCCTGCGTTCTTATTTTCTTGGCGCTGATTTTTTCTCAATGCAGCCACGCGAACAGTACTCTTTCGCCGGCGCTGCACTTGCGAAAAATAAAATTCCGCCTGACTGGACAAGATCCGTCGAGCGCAGAATACTATGCCATCCAAAAGCGTGAAAAGGAGTGCGCCGGGCAAAGTGCGGCCTGCATGAATGATTACTTAAGGGCCAAGGTCCAAGAGTACATGGGCCAACCCCAGTTTATCGGCAAGGGCATCGAGCTGGTGAATTCCCTCATGTATTTCGCGCCTTTTTCGAAACCATATGAAGCGGTTTCCGAAAAGAGTGTTGAACGATACCGGATCTCGGATTCACTGACTTTGCTCAGCAAAAGAATTTTTACCGAGAACCGCAAGTGGACCGAGCTCTTTACGGCCAATGAATATGAACTCACCTCGACCGAAAATACTTTCGTGATTTCCGACGTGCTTTTTTTCTCCTCGTTTATTCCGGATGAATTGAAGCCTGTAGAAAAGGGGAGCCGCCTGCGCGTGAGTCTGCCCGAAGACATCGCGGCTGGTTTTATCACCACGCCGCGGATGAATCTGCGCTTCTTCAACACGCCGGTGAATGAGGGCCGCAAGCGCGCGGCCGCCGTTTTGCGAATCGGCTTTTGTGACGATATGTTTCCGGCCATCGAACGCGGTGAAGAACACCGGCTGGTCGAGGATCAAATTGCGCGCGGGAAGAAGTTTGAAGAAGTCATTGAGGGCATGAAGCAGGCCAATCTACATGGTCAACGTAAAGACTGTGCTCAGTGCCACGTCTACCGTTCGCTGGATCATTTGGCTTGGACCTTCCGTGGTTTTGAATTGGGCCTCGATCCAAAGCCGGCACCTGGGCGTTTCACTTATCTTATGCCCGACGGGAAAGTGGTCGATCAGCCGGTCCGGGGCATCGGACACTATGCGCGCGTATTGACTGAGCAAGAAATTTTCGTTCCCTGCCAGGTGAAGAACTTGTGGACTGAATTTGGCGGCAGCTCGGTAACACTCGAAAGAAATAGGGATTTGCAAGATCGTCTGGCCGCGGAATACCGGCGCGAAGGTTCTGGGATAAAAGACTTCTTAAGCTTTATGGTCTTACAGCCTGAGTTTCGTAAAGTCGGTCGGGACTTAATTGTTGATCCGAAATTTGCCGCCGCCGAAAAAGTGATGATCAATTGCAACAACTGTCACGGAGGCCGCAG
>JBEIHA010000077.1:0-11292 GCA_040381635.1 Pseudobdellovibrionaceae bacterium | reverse complement strand
GATTTCAAGCTCGTGTACTTTTTTAAATTCAGGCGACGCGTTCATATAGATCTGTTTTATCCGACTACGCTCTTGGTCCGTACTGGCGCCATGATTGATCCATTGGTCAATCGGTTCGCGCGAGCGCACTTGGCCTACCTCAGTAACTTTCATCCCGTGTTCTTCAAGTACTGACTCAAGATCGCCAGGGATAAAAAAGTTGACGCGCGCAGGATTACGGAGTGCCTGAATTTCGAAGGCATCGGTGCGGTCATATAAACCGTAGGCGTTCAAATGGCAGAACACCACCCGGCCCCCTGGCTTAAGAACGCGCATCACCTCGCGCATCGCTTTGTGTAGATTCACAAATTGCAAACCTTGTCGGCAAACACAAATGTCTACGGATGCGTCCTCCAGAGGAATACTTTCGACGGATGAAATGATCATGCGATCTAAATAAGGCTTTGCTTGCGCCGACATGTCTTCCGAAATATCGAGACCGATGACCTCTTTAACCCGGCCTTTAAACTGCTTCGAAACCATTCCCGTTCCGCAGGCAATATCCAAAACTACGTCATCGGCCTTCGCACGCGACATTTTGAATATACCGTTCAAAAGCTGCTCATCGCCAACCCAGTTTGAAGACTTGTTGTAGCCTTCTGACCGGTCGTGAAAGTGCCGCTTAGCCAATTCGTTTTGGCTTTCCATCGCTTCCCGCAATCGCTTGGTCTCTTCGATCGAATGGGTTTCGAGTGCCTTGAGTTCACGCATACGCACATCGCTGTCATAGATCTTTATCCCGCGCCGTGATTCTTGAGGGCTGTAGGCGTTATCAAGATAAACAGGTCGCTTAAAGAACTTAGCGTCAGGATTCGGCAAGTAGGTATTCAGAGGGTTGCGGTAGTCATACGGACGTTTTTCAATTACGCCGTTCACCTTGCGATAAATCTCCCGCAGCTCTTCCTTGGTTAAATTATCACAAAACTTAATGAAGCCCGGCTCGTCGATGTCCTCTTCGACCGACCGTTCGCGCGACAACCAATCCATATGCGCAAGTTCGTCCTTGATTATGCCCTCTTTCACAAATCGCTTGTAGTTTTGCGTACCCGGAAGGGCGGAAAGATACTTCACCCGCGTCACTTCTTTGAATTCACCGCAAAAATCGATCATTTCTTGCATTGATTCTTTCGTGTCCGTCGGTGCGCCGATAATGAAAAGGCCACCAATTTTAATCTGGGCCTCACGATTAATCTTAATACAATCCACGATGGCGTTTGGCGATGTGCCTTTATGATAGTCTTTCAAAGTCGACTTCGAAACAGATTCCATACCGTAAAGCACCAAATCCAAACCGCGGTCACGCATTGAACTCAATACCGGCACGTCTATTCCGGTCACCCGACTGAAGATAACCGATCGAAAATCGTAGGTGGACCATGCGCCGTCCGTAATCTTCTGGGTGTATTCTTTATCCGTGATGTAGGTCAGATCGCTCCACCAAGAGAATCGGAATTTGTACTGGCTATAGTACTCGATTTCACGCTTTACGCGCTCAACGCTGCGAACATTGAGTTTCGGGAAGGCACGGTAGCAAAAGGTGCAGTTGGCAATACAGCCTCGAGAGTAGCTCATAAAGATCTCGGGGATCACTTTGTCTTTAAACCGATCCCAAACTGAAAAGTCCTGAAAGGGCAAGGCATCTTGGTCTTTGATTTGCTCGCGCGGGAGATTGGCGATCGTCGAGCCGTCTTCTTTGCGATAAACCAAACCATTGATTTGGTTGAGCGGCTTGGCGAATTTATTCCGCGTAAAGTAGTCCATGAATTCAGTTAGGGTTAATTCACCTTCGCCGCAAATGCCGTAATCGGCGGGAACGTACTTCATAATGAAATGGGGATGCGATGAAACTAGCGGCCCCCCTAAAACCAACGGGATTTCGGGCCGCTCTTGCTTGATGATTTCAGCGGCCGCGCGCAAGTAGTTAAAGCTGTCGCCCCAAGTGGAAATGCCGATCACATCGAAATTCTGGATCTTGTGGCGCAGATCTTCTGGATCGTAGACTTCACGCCGATCTAGGAGTGTGACCTTATAACCTAAACCTTTCAAAAGACCGGCAATCATCGAAGGTCCCTCGAATGGAGCGTAGTGAGACCACTCCCAACCGTAGGGCATCACAAAAGGTGAAGGCGGCACAATTAAGCCGAAATGCAAGGAACTGGTTTGCTTGGCGTCGTTGGGCAAAGGCAGCTGCCGCAGTCGATTGAGCGTTTCATCCGTGATGGTCTTATCGGGCCCTTTGATTTTCATTTTGCTCCCCCTAGGAATGCACTTAGCTGTCGTACTGATTCTTGAACTGCAAATTTCGCGGTATGCAGATGCATATCTGGGACCTCTGGTTTCTCGAATGGAGAAGTGAGCCCAGTGAATTCACGCAACTCCCCGCGGCGCGCTTTCGCGTAGAGTCCCTTTACGTCTCGAGCCTCACATACTTCGATGGGGCAATCGACAAAAACTTCTTGAAAGCGCGAAGCGCCGACAATTTCTCGTGCCAGAGTTCGCAATTCCTTGAAGGGGGAAATAAAAGCGGTAATGACGGTGAATCCTTCGTCCGCAAGCAGTTTAGCCACGTGGGCCGCCCGTCTTACGTTTTCACGCCGATCCGAATCCGAGAATCCCAGATCAGAGCACAGTCCCTGACGGAAGGTGTCGCCGTCTAAAACCACCACTTTGCCGCCTTGCATTTGAAGTTCCTTTTCCAAGGCGCGCGCCACCGTGGTTTTTCCCGCACCGGACAAACCCGTAAACCACAACACCGACCCCGGAAAGGTGACGCTATTAGCTTCGTCACCTTTATCCACCCAACGTCCCCCGCCGAGAACTTGGCCCGACTTTGAGATCACGAAACGGCCCGTGGGCTCGCATTCAATGAAACGATCAAAAGCCCAGGACTCTTCGAAACGAAAGAGAATACGGCCGAACATGTTCAAGACATCGGGGTCTTTCAGCTTGCTGAAAGTCTCAGCTTCGATTTCGTGCTCGATTTTTTCCACTCGCGCAAAGCCGGTGTGGGTGCCCATCTTGATCTTCAGCCGGTCGCCGACTTTGATCGGTTCCCGATCGAGCCAAAACAAATCACCCCTGATCAAACTGGAGATCAAAGGTTTTTCTGTGGGCCGGAAACCCAATGCACCGCGATCAAGAAAGAGGGGGTCTTCCAGGGTGAATCCGATCGCATCTCCGGCGACCGCCTTTGTGCGGTTTTCGCCGTAAGCCTCAATTGTTCGCACTTTGCTTTGAGCATCACCCGGGTGAAAAACCAAGGTGTCACCAACCGCAATCTCGCCGCTTTCGACGCGACCGGCGTAAATACGTTTATCATCCCAGCGGAAAACATCCTGAACGAAAAAGCGTGTGGGTCCCGCGGCCACCGAACGGCTTTTCGCCAGCGACTTTAGCGCTTGTAGAAAAGTCGGACCTTTGTACCATGGCATATGTTCCGAAGATTCTAACAAGTTGGCGCCATGCCAAGCCGAAGCCGGCAAGACCCAATGCTCTCCCCCGATCAACAAGGCTCGGATTTCGCGTTCGCGTTCCAACCAGGCCAATTCGCTCCAATCCACCAGATCCATCTTATTCACCAAGATAATTCGGCGATGAACGCCCAACAGATCAAGCGCCAGCATCTGTCGACGAAAGGAGTCTTGAACGCCCTCTTTAACGTCCAAAAGCAAAACCGCTACTTCAACCCTAGAGGCACCGCCAATCATCTTTTTCAGGAACTCGCGATGGCCCGGAGTATCGACAAAAGTGTAGTCGACGCCGTCATGGCGCCAATTCACTTCTGTAACGTCGATCGTAATGCCCTGACTCTGTTCTTCCTCGAGGGCATCGAGCAAAAACGCAAATTCGAACTTCTGACCCGTGCTATCGCAAAGTGATTGAACGCGTGCACTTCGCTCGATCTGCATTTGCCCGGTGTCGGACAGTAAGCGACCAATCAAAGTGCTTTTGCCATGATCCACGTGTCCGACCATCGCAATACGAAGGCTCACATGTACCCCTGCGCTCGAAGTTTTTGCATGGCATAGCGGTCGGCCTGGTCTTGGGCGCGGCCGGTGCGCTCGCCAATTTTAGTGGTTCGCAGCTCCTCGATGACTTCATCTAAATTCGAAGCGTTCGAAGCAATTGTTCCGGTACACGGTGCGCATCCTACGCTTCGATAACGCCTTCCGTTTCGCGCAAAGTACAAATCTAGAACCGGAATTTTTTGTTCGCGGATATAGAGCCAAAGATCCAGCTCGGTCCAATTGAGAATTGGATGCACGCGCATTTCGGTGCCTGGCGACACGTCTGTTTGATATTCGTTCCAAAATTGGGGCGGTTGCTCGCGATAGTTCCACTCAGATCCCGCGCCACGCGGTGAAAAAATGCGCTCCTTGCCGCGCGAACCTTCCTCGTCTAACCGAATGGCCGCGAATATGGTGGTAAAATCCTGCTCTTTCAAAAATGTTTTCAGTGCCTGAGTCTTCAGAGCCGTGCAGCACTCGAGTCTACCTTTTTCGTGGTTCATACCTGCGGCAAGTGCCTGACGGTTGGTGCTGATGCGCAAGTCCAATCCCCACTCTTTGGCTTTAATGTCACGGAAACGGATCATCTCCGGAATCTTGAAGCTCGTGTCGATATGAACCACCGGAAAGGGCACCTTGCCGAAAAAGGCTTTACGGGTCAGCGCCAGCATTACGGACGAGTCTTTTCCCATCGACCACAACATCGCGGGCTTAGACAGTGTTCTGTAGGCCTCACGCAAAATGTAAATCGCCTCATTTTCGAGTTGCCTCAGGCGCTCGGTCTCGGACTTCATGGCAAGAGTCTAACCAAAACGCGCCTTAGTCACCAGAGTGACATATCTCACCTATTTCCCTGAACGATCTTGCGCTACAAAACAATATGACCGCCCTCAACCGCCGTGAAGACATCCGCCGCGTCACCGTTATTCTCGCTGGATCGCGCACAGGCTCTAGTTTTCTGTTCTCGGGCCTTAAAGCCAAAGCGGAGTTCCTGGCGCCGACGGGCGAAGAAACCCCCTTTTACCGACTTGGTGGTTTAGGCCAATTCGGCGGCGAACACTTTTCTGACGCATTTGACCCACTGCCAGATCAAAACGTCTTAGGTAAGATCTTTTCGGTTTTTTCCCAAGATCTCGGAATTAGCCTTAGCCGTTGTAGCAGCCCAGAGTCCATGGCGGAAAGCTTCTTTTTTCGGTTCGCATTGCAATGGCCGACGGCGATTCCCGTGGTTGATCAAGCGGCATTGAAACAACAACTTCTGTTTGACCTGAAAGCGTTGCCGGCGGATTGGACGGACTGGGACAAAACCTATTTGGACTGGATCTCGAGACTCAAAACCCAAGGCTACGCGGTGAGCACAGCACCTTATTCGGCGGCTTCCGAGTACGTCGGCTTTTCGCGGCTCTTGGAAGAACCCCCCTACATTACACCCCATCCGCAAACGCCATTGACGCCCGAACTCGCCCAGCGCTGCCCGCTCTTATTGAAAACCAGCAGCAATATTTATCGTACGTCATTTCTGCGCGCGCTGTTTCCTAAAGCAGAATTCAAATGGATCGTTTTGCAGCGGAATCCAGCCGCGACTGTGAACGCTTTGATGGACGGCTGGCTCTCCGGGGGGTTCCACTCTCATGACGTTTATCCCGACGTACGACTGAATATCGCCGGTTATAGCGACGTTCAACCGGAAGGCCACCGCTTCTGGAAATTCGACATGCCACCAGGCTGGAAAGAAATGGTGCGGGCCCCATTGGCTGAGGTGTGTGCCTTTCAATGGCTTTCAGCTTACCGTTCGATCGAGAATTTTAGAACGAGTACATCGGACTCCTTCTTCAACGTGTCTTATGAAGATTTGATCTCGCCGCGGGCTCCGGAGATTTTTCAGAATTTAATCGATTTTTCGGGCGCCGCCCCGAAAAAGTCTGCGGATTGGGCCTTCGATCAGCCCGTTGTCACCGTGCAACCGCCAGCACGCGGGAAGTGGAAAAAGCGTGGCGCACAGATCACCGAGCTTTTGCGCCACCACCAAAACGGCTCACTGCTCAAGTTGGCTGAAAAGCTGAACTATGACCCCAAAAGTCTAGAGGCTTGGCCATGATCCGGAAACGCAAGGCGGGCTTCGCCGCCTATCACGGAGGCACTTGGAAATACCGTACGGCATCCCATCGCGAGGAATGTTTAAAGCGGAAACACTGGCCATTCGCAGGACTGAATTCGGAATTCAAGAAGCTTAAGGAAGTCTTGCTCTATTCTCCTCCATCGAAGCCCCTAAATATTAAGAACCCAGAAAAGGTCCAACATTTGCGCGAGCTCGACTGGAAACAACTACGGTATCAATTAGCCGCGCTCGAAAAAATATTTATCAAGCGGGGAGTACAGGTTCACCGCTTGAAAGGAGACTGGTTTGCTCCATCTAAACCGAATTTAATGTTCGCTCGCGATCAATTTTTTATGACTCCCTGGGGGGCGGTGCTCGGTCGAATGGCCAGCCCGGTCCGAGCGGGTGAAGAAAAATGGGCGCAAAAAGCTTTGGCCGACTTAGGAATTCCGATTTTGCACTTTGTCGGCGGCCGCGGAACCTTCGAAGGCGCAGATGCGCTCTGGCTATCGCCCCAAACTGTGTTAGTTGGTACGGGCAATCGCACGAACCGTACCGCGCACTTACAAATCACAAAGGTGCTAAAAGAATTTAACGTCCGCGTGATCGCCATACCTCTGCCAAAAGAAGTTCAACATTTGCTCGGTCTTTTACAGATTGTTGATCGCCGGCTGGCCTTAGTTCGAACTGAAATTGCACACCCTATTCTGATCCAGATTCTCATCGCACATGAATTTCGAATCATTCCGGTGGCTGAATCCGCAGAGGTTACCGAGCGGCAAGGCATGAATGTTGTTGCCCTTGAGCCGCGGCGCATTATTATGCCCACCGATTGTCCAGGCTTGAAGGCCCTCTATCGGGAAGCCGGGCTTAAAGTTCTAGCGGAAGCGCCTATCAGCCAGTTGCTGAACGCCGCTGGGGGCATTGCTTGCACCGTTGGCATGCTGGCTCGGGTTCATTGCCTCGAGACGAGTTCCCACGTATAGATATTCGCTCAAATGAGCGAAGCTTCAAACGGATGTCAATCCACCCACTGCAAGAGCTGTCCGGCCTGGGCAAACTCCGTATTTCACAATCTTAGTGATCAGGATCTGGATCTGCTTCAAAGAGAAAAATCCCAGCGTAACTACGAACGGGGCGAGACCTTTTCGGTTAAGGGTCAGCCGACGGATGAAATCTACTGCTTGGAATTGGGAAGCGCTAAGGTGACTCTGTTGGACGAGAATACCGGTCGCCAAAGTTTGGTGAGGTTGGCCGCCCCCGGTGATTTACTGGGCTACCGTTGTATTTTCTCTGCGCCCAGTTTCCGCGGTACAGCCACCGCGCTGACCACTTCCACGGCCTGCAAGATCCCTAAGAGTTTTGTATTTAATTTGATTGAGCGTGAGCCCAAGTTTTCCTTTGAAATGTTAGCTCGCATGGGGCGCGAAGTCGCCGCCAGCGAATATCACCTGCATTCATTTTGTCAGAAGAATGTGCGCGAGCGTTTGGCCGAAGCCTTATTGATTTTAAAAGACAAATTCGGAGTCGAAACACCTACCGGCTGGAAAATCAATACCCGCCTGACCCGTAGCGAACTTTCCAATTGGGTCGGCGCCTCGCGCGAGACCGTTATACGCGAGCTCACCGCTTTTACCCAAGAATCTCTGATCGACCTGATCGGGGGCTACACCTATCTGAAAAATCTAGGTGAGTTGACCAAAATAAGCGGTACCCGCCCTGCCTTAAAAAGCGAACCTCAATTGGTCAATATCGAATTGGCCACTTGAGGCTTGGTACGGATCACTTTTTGTTCAAATAGAAATTCAGACATGCCTTCCAAACGCTTTACGAATGAGGCGCTGATGGCCAAATCCACGGCGGCGGAATCCTTAGCGAAGTAGTTTTTGTTTTCTTGGCTTGAGCGCTCGATGGCGACCACGCTGATTTTTGACATTTCACTAAACCAGCCGTTTACTTTTTGTTTATTTTCAACCATGTAAACGACCGCTTCGCGAAAAGCCTTGTTCAATCGCTTAACGACATCCGGTTGTTTGTTTACGAATTTCCCGTTGGCCACAGTGATCAAATCAAACTTTTCCGACTTCACAATTCGCGCAAGCCGCTGGTTCAAAGCATCTTCGAGAAAGGGATCCCACGTCATCACCGCATCAACCTTACCCGCTTTAAGAGCAGCCATCATCGTACCGACCTGATTCATATTGATCAGTTCAGCTCCGGCCTCTCGCGCCCACAAGAGTGCGGGTTGGTGGAGTGATGTCCCAAAAATAGTAGCGATGGTTTTGCCTTTCAGATCGGTCAGACTCTTGTACTTTGACTCTTCGTTAACCACCAATGCCATCCGTCCCGCGGAGCCAAGTGATCCGATCGCACGAGCGTCAAAGCCCTCGCTGAGCAAGACGACGAGATTCGCCTCACTGGTCAAAATCAAATCCACCTCACCCGCAACCAAAGCCATCTTAAGTTCACGGCCCGTTGGCATGGGCTTCATTTGCCCCTCAAAACCATTATTTTTTAAGATATCCGTGCGCTCAAAGATCAGGCCAACTTGGGCGTTTACGATTGTGCCAGATGATGGATAGGCGATCTTAATCGTGGTCAGGCCGCTTTCCGTTTTGGAAGTGCAGGCACCGAAAATTGATAAAGCCGAAATCAAAAACCCTATCTGCAACAGATTAACGGTTGGTAAAAAGAAATTCATGAATTTCCCTCTCCAGATTCAGATATCCGGGCGATTGTTTTAAATCAATAATCTTCTCGGTCTTTTCGATATCGACCGTAATTCTGCGCACAATTCGTCCAGGCGAGCCTGACATCAAATAGATTTCGTCGGATAGAAAAATCGCTTCCTCAATATCATGGGTGACCAGTAGAAAACTTTTCTGCGATTCGCTGGACAAACGGGCGAGTTCGAAAAGCAAAGTCTCGCGGTTCACGGAATCTAAGGACGCAAAGGGCTCGTCGAGCAAAAGCAAATCAGGGTCGGCGCTTAAGGCACGGGCAATGCCGACCCGTTGTTGCATGCCACCTGAAAGCTGGTGTGGATAAAGATCGGAAAATTTATCCAGCGAGACCTGCGCTAAAAATTGCATCCCTTGCCTTCGCCTCTCTTCAACCGCTAATCCGTTTGCTTCAAGAGCGAACTCAATGTTTTCGAGAGCCGTTAACCACGGAAACAGAGCATGATTCTGAAAGATAAGAACCCGTTTGCGCGACGGTCCAATCACTTTCTCCCCCCGAAAGAGGACTTCCCCGGTCGTGGGCGGTAAGATTCCGGAAATTAAGCGGAGCAAAGTCGATTTTCCGCAACCCGATGGTCCAATGATAGAAACAGTTTTGCCGGAAGGCACCTGGACATTCACGCCGGAAAAAATCAATCCACCGTTAAAAGCCATCGCCAGATCGCGAGTCTCGATCAAATTCATCTTTGGTTCAACCACGGAGCCAGCCAAAGCTCGGTTCTACGTAAGAGCACGTCAATCAACATCCCAATCGTTCCAATCGCCATCATTCCGACCAAGACCCGATCGGTACGCAGCAGGTCTTGGCTCGAGTGAATCAAATACCCCAGACCAGAACGAGCCGCCACCATTTCGGCACCCACCACGGTCATCCATGCGACACCTAAACCAATGCGGTATCCCGATAGTGTATAAGGCAAGGCCGCCGGCCAGACGAGCTTTCTTAAAATCAATCCTCGTGAGGCCTCAAAACTGCTGGCCACCTCGAAGTGATGCCTGGAAATGCTTTTTACGCCGGCATGAACATTTAAGATGATCGGAAAGATCGCGGCCACCATAGTCAAAAAGTAGGATGAACCATCCCCGATACCAAACCACAAGATCGCCAAAGGAATCCAAGCGATCGGCGGAATAGGACGCAAAAAATGGATCAAAGGCTCGAACCAATGCGAAAGTCGCTGGTTCAGCGCCAACAACAATCCCAGTGGCGTACCGATCATTACCGCAAGGGTGAAACCCGCAAGCACTCGCACCAAGCTTCGTCCCGCATCGACGAAAAGCTCCAACGAACCTATCATCTCAAGCAAAGTGACCAAGACAGTTGAGGGCGCAGGCAAGACAATGGGATTAAATAGACCAAACCGAGCGCAAAGTTCCCACAGCAAGATCAAAACTAGAATCGGCGATAGACCTTGGACTATTCGCATGGTTGGGCTTCTCCGGTTGACTGCTATTGAAGGCAGGGTGTGATAAGTTAACAAGTGCGGAGCCAAGACTGCGTTACCACGGTTTTTTGGATTCTCGATAGATCTTTTGCTGGAAGTCGCCGTCAGTCCTTTGTGGCGGCCCCGGGCCGGTCAGGGCATGAGTGCCCTTGATCGAAGGCCTAAGTGCTTGAGTCTCAATTCACGTGCGGGATGATTGTTTGGAGGCCATTGGTCGGCTTTAAATTTTTGTCGGCGCAACTGCGACCGAGCCAAATCATTACCGTAACTTCGAACAAATGTGTCGCTGATGTCCCAAAGTTCTCAAACCGGAGAGGCCCGCTGACAAAATTTGAGACATCGCCGGCACGGCGATGATTGATTTGAGGGATTTTTTCTTTTCCCCTTCCATCCAGGTCAAGTATCGGTCGACGAAGTTTTTGCGCTGAGGTTTTTTTATTTTTCTAGCCTGAGGTGGAGTTGGGGCCGTCCACTCAAAGACTCCTTCGCCATTCAGCCTCGCCAGCGGCTGATGCCGGTCACTCCACGTCAGCCAGAAGACTAGGTAGCCGACGTACGCGGCCTCGATGACCTGGTTGGGCGTGCGCCAACCGAGCTTAGCTGTGTGCCTTAAGCCGTTCCAACGCTCGTTCCAGCCGCGCACATTGCGCTCCAACGACGCGTAGGTGTTGAAGCCCTTTGCTTGTGAGTAAAACTCTCGGTCGTCGAAGCCGTGTGTGTTTTCCACTTTGCCGTTTAGCTCTTTAACGCCGATCGGGATTAACTTGTGCTCGATCTTGTGCTTTGCACACCACATGTCCAAAGGATGCCAACCCGTTGGCTTTCCATCGCCGTTCAATCGGTACTTGTCGGTGAACTCAACTCCGTAGTACCTATCAATGCAAATTGTCATTACCCCTCTCCATGCCTAAGCTGATTGCACTTCAACATTCAATTTAAACAACAGGAGAGGGACATGACAG
>JBEIHA010000076.1:0-11300 GCA_040381635.1 Pseudobdellovibrionaceae bacterium | reverse complement strand
CCAAGGGCGCACCGGCGGCGGTTAAATTCTGCACTAAAATTTCCGTACCCTCGTGAAATCCAAAAGCGTCCGCCCCTTGAGCGTGCACGAAGAGAGGCACCGATCCGCGGTTTCGTTCTCTCGCGAGCTGCAACGGATCGTGTGCCGCCCAGGACCTGGCGTCCGGGAACACGCGAAGAAGTTTATCGCGCCATTTGCGCACCAGTGCGGGAACGACGTACGGACGATGACGTTGGATGTAGGCTTCGATTTCGGCGTTCGAGGCCTGCGGCGTGAAGCTTAAGATGGCAGGGCAACCCGCGGCAATAGATGAAAAGTAATCGGGCGTGAAGTTGTACATCTGAAGAGCATTGAAGCCCCCCATCGATTCGCCAAACAGAAGACGGGTTTTCGGCTGTAAAGACAATTGACCTTCAATTTCAGGAATGACCGTGCGGGTGATCGCTTCCGCCAGCCGACGGGTTATGAACCAAGTCGGACCGAAGGAGATCGCAATCACGGTCGGACGCTGGGCGCCCCAAGCTTTTTCGAGAGCTTGATGATGGGCCGTGCCCCACGATCGCTCGCTTTCCCCGTTTCCATGGAAATAGTAGAGAACGCGAGTATTCGAAACACCATTCGCGCACCAACTGTAGCGATTGGAATCCACATAAGTGCTGCCGCAGACGGGAGACGCGTTCGCCGATGTGAGGGGAAAAAACAAAATGAGTAGAATGTGAGCATTGAGTAACGAAACAAGAGCCCCCAACTTTAAGCACTCGCGCGTTGTAAATTGTCGCGGGCCAAACAATTCTCTTTTTTTGCGGCCAGGACAATGGCAATTTAAGCGCAGCAAATATTTCTCTGGGGAGGGAAGTTATGAAAACAAGCATCGTGTCAAAATTAGCCGTGTTGGCATTCGCGCTGGTCGGCTCCGTCGCACAAGCGCAGTGGTTTAATCCTTGTGACGCTTACTATGAAGGCACTTGGGGATTTCGTGGTGGACGTTCGATGTCCATCAACGTGATTCCGAATGGTGGCGGAAACGTGACCGTCACGGTTTCTCAACGCAATGGAAGCGAGACTTTGTACGGCACATGCCGTCGCGCCGGTAACGGCACTTATCGCTTAAACTTCAGCGGTGGCGCAAACAATGGCCGCCTCACGATTTTCAATGACGGTTATGCGACGGGCTCCGTCGCCAACTACAGTTACGAAGGTTACGCTCAGTAAATTAAACGCTTGTATCAAATGGATAGGCTAATTCAGCGAAAACCCATTCTCGCGATCAAAATACCAGACCGCGCCGACGGAAACGTAACCCGGCGCTTGGTCGAGATCGAGCCCGATCTCGCCGATGAACTGCAAATTTTTATAAGTCGCCAGTTGCAATTGCGTACCTAAGACCAATTGAAACGTGGCGCGCGTCGATTCTTTGATCAACGGGTCGTTGGAATCACGAACGCGAATCGAAACGGGAAGTGCGGCATAGGGCGTGAAAACCGTATCGTCCACCTTCAGGCGCTTCGAGATCATCGGTTCGGCGCGGAATGAAAGATCTTTTAAGTCTTCGTCGTTGGCGTAGATCACGCCGACGTTCACGCCAATCGCCGGTTGATCGTCGAGATCGGGAATGGGCATCCACTTAAGCATGGCGCCGCCGTAAAAATCGGTCTTACCGAATCCCACCAGCGCGCGGATTCCGAAGTCTTCTTGGAAGCCCATATCAAACATAGCACCTAAATTTAGACCCCCGTTTTTCGTCAGAGCTTGCACGTCGGAGGTGAGTTTGTACTTTCCGGATTCAAGAATTTCACCGTTATCCAAAACACCATAGTAGGCGGCGTGAGCGGGCAGTCCAAAAACAAGAGAAGCGAGAATCGAAAAGTAGATCAAGGTGTGACGACGCATAGGTGAAGACCTCCGATAAGGGACAATTGCCAGTCACCATAGACAAGGCGAAAGAGTTTGACAAGGGGCCAGCACTCTTCAATTCTGACTCCCAATGACGCCGATTTCACTGACCGTGATCACGCGCAATGCCGGGCCGCACATCGAGCGTTGCCTAAAGTCTGTACCCTTCGCTTCAGAAATTCTGGTGCTTGACTGCGGTAGCGACGACAACACGCAGGCCCTCGCCGAAAAATGCGGCGCGCGCGTCATCGTTGAAGAATGGCGTGGCTTCGGTCCCCAAAAAAGGCGCGCGGCCGAATTGGCTAAATACGATTGGATTTTGAATCTTGACGCGGACGAAGCCCTTAGTCCCGAATCGCAGTCCGAACTCCTGACTTTATTGGCTGCGGAGCCTAAGGCCTGCGCCTTTGCCTTTCCGCGTTTGAGTTTTCATATGGGGCGCTGGATTCGACACGGGGGCTGGTATCCCGATTGGCAAGTCCGGCTTTTTGATCGTCGGCGCGCAAATTGGACCGACGCCCAGATTCACGAGAAAGTGGCGGCCAAGTCGATTGAGCGTTTGCATAAGCCCATTCGGCACTGGGTGTTCAAAGACTTGAGTGATCAGGTGGCCACAAATAATCGATACTCCTCTCTCGGTGCTGGTGATCTTCAGGCTCGCGGTCGCGGATTTATCCTGTTCAATTTACTGGTGAAGCCGAAGGTTAAATTTCTTGAAACGTATATTTTTAAGCTTGGCTTCCTGGACGGAGTGCCGGGATTTGTGATCTCGGTGGGGGCGGCTTACTCCGTATTCCTAAAATGGGCCAAGCTTTGGGAGATGAGGCGTCTCAAACCAGGGGCCTAGAGTCCAGGCCGATTGCTCTAGAACCTTCGCATCGGGTAGGATTAGGGTCTATGAAGTACGTAAGTTCATGCTTTCTCATTTTGGGATTACTATTCTCTTTTCCCCTTTACGCCAGTGAGTCCTGCGACTGCCCAAAGCTGGGTTGCGACCCCTGCAGCGTCGAAAAAGGAATCCAGTTTTTTAGCGAAAAGTGCGGACCTTCGGCCTCAAAAGTGAAGAGCTGCGCTAGGCCGACTTGCGTGCCCATCGATCAAGCGACGCGTGAATGCCCGGTGCCGCCAACGGCCGATTCGGGACCGCGCACACCGATCGTGATTTCTGACGTAGCTTCCGAGCCCGCGGTGGGTGGCAATGAAGTGTTGGTTGCTGGTCGCGTAAAGGTGATTCAGGGTTCGGTTTCGATTGTGCACGCGGACGGCAAACTCAGCGTGGTTTCTAAAGAAGCCGCTTTGCGCGAGGGCGATAGGATTGAATCCGGCAAAGATTCCGGCGCGGTCGTGCATTTCAACGGCGGAAATAAATTGCATGTGCAGCCCGACACGGCCGTCGAACTTAAAGAATTCAAAGATCAGCAGTCGGCGAATTCGCGCAAAGCGATGCTGAATCTTATTCGCGGAAAAATTCGCAACCAGGTTGAGCAAAAATACAACGGCAAGTCTTCTTACTACCGCGTGATCACCAAAGGTGCGGTGGCCGGCGTGCGCGGCACCGACTTCTTGGTCTCGCATTCGGAGGGCGCAAAACTTGAGACCCGGGTGGAAACCTTGACTGGTAAAGTCGTGCTTATGAATTTGGATGAGACCGAATCGCGCGAAGTGCGTAACGGCGAAGGCGCAGTCCTTGTCGCGCCCATGCCAACCGATTCGGACTTTATCGTGCGTGGGAAATTGTCTGACGTTTATCAAATTTCGGGCGATCAGCTGGCCGAGCTTGACCGCGATTCACGTATGGACGTCGCGCGCGCACCTAAGCGCGGCAGTGCCTCCACGCCGTCTGACGCCGCGATCTGCGCAAAGCCCTTGGGCAAGCTGAACCAGTGTTCGTGGAAGTGCGAAGGCAACCCTTCGGGCGAGAAAACTTGCCGCACGGACATCCAACAAGTTCAATGCTTGCGCCAGCGTTGCAACGCCAACGGCAAGTGGGCCGACGAAACCCGCCTACCGGCCGCCACCAGCCAAACCGTTTGCCCAGCCAGCGGGCATTTGGTGAAGGATTGTGATTACTAAATTTGAGGGGGCTCTCATCCCAAAGGGCCTTGCTATCTTTAGAAAGAAAACTTGCTCGAAATGGCAAGGGGCCCAGATGGGCGCATTGCGAAATAAATCTAGGTTCGGAATATCATTGCTCTTTTAGGGCGGCTTTCCTATAAACGTGGGTTCTGTCGTTTGTGGTGGCCGTAGCTCAGCTGGTAGAGCATGGGATTGTGATTCCCAGGGTCGCGGGTTCAAGCCCCGTCGGTCACCCCATTTACCCAACCAAAGTCTGGTCTACGGTTCTACATCGGCTCGGGACGATACATAATTTTGGCCCATGCGGCCCCACTTCAAAATACACTGCTCACAATGAGACGTAGGCATACAAAAGGCCTTAAACTTGTTTTGCCCGGAGGCCGAAACGTAGTGAGTGTTAATGGATAAAAGAGGTTTCAGTGCGGTTTGAACAAAGGCAATGGGCAGAGTCTAAAATGTGGTATCCACAGCAAGTGGAGTTGGGGGCCGACGCCAATTTAGTTTTCGTGTTTGGCGAGACCTCGCTTATAAAGAATAACGATCGCATAAGTGAAATTCAAAAAGCGTATCCGAATGCGCACCTGTTCGGTTGTACGACGGCCGGAGAGATTCAAGGTCGTCGTGTATTTGATAACACAATCTCTATAACCGCTGTTCAGTTCGAGCACACGCGGCTAGTGGCCGCGAGCGTTGCTATGAAGACCGTCACTGGAGCGTTTGAAGCGGGGCAAAAATTAGCGGCCAGTCTAACTGCTGAAGACCTTAAACATGTTTTCGTGTTGTCGGAAGGCCTGAATATAAATGGCAGTGATTTAGTTAAAGGGTTAACTGATAGCTTGCCGGCGGGGGTTTCTATTACTGGTGGCTTGGCCGGGGATCAGGACCGTTTCAAAGAAACGCTCGTGATTGTTGATGGGCGTGCGGCGGCTGATACGATTTCGGTGATCGGATTCTATGGCGACAGACTAAAGATCCGTTCCGCTTCGTTGGGGGGATGGGATTCATTCGGTCCACAACGTCGAATGACCAAATCCAAAGGTAATGTTCTTTATGAAATCGACGGAAAATCGGCACTTGAGTTATACAAGAAGTATTTGGGTGAACAAAGCAAAGATTTACCAGGGAGCGCACTGCTGTTTCCCCTTTGCATCAGCATCGCAGGATCAACCGATGGTCTGGTAAGGACCGTATTGGCCATCAATGAAGCGGATCAGACTTTGACTTTTGCCGGGGACATCCCAGAAGGATCTTACGGCCGGTTTATGAAGGCCAATTTCGACCGCTTGATCGAGGGGGCCATCGGTGCCGCGGAACGAAGCCGAAGCCAAATTGCCAAATCAAGTCCCGAGCTAGCCTTGTTAATTAGTTGCGTGGGACGCAAGCTAGTTCTCAAACAGCGCGTCGAAGAAGAGATTGAGGGTGTGAGAACGGTGTTCGGGGAAAAGACGGTTCTCACCGGATTTTATTCTTACGGTGAAATCTCGTCATTTACACCGAACGCAAAATGCGAGCTGCATAACCAAACCATGACCATTACAACTTTTTCCGAGTCGGACGATGAAGCGGCATAAACTTATCGAAAGGCAACTTCTAAAACATGTCCCTAACGACACAGACGTGCCCGTTGAATTGATCAACGCGGTAAGCGCCGCCTATAGTGACTTCGATGAAGATCGTAGAATGATTGAGCGCTCGATGGAAATAAGCTCGAAAGAACTTCTTTCTGCGAATCGTGAAATGCTTTCGCAGAACAGCGAGCTGGAGGCCCTTTTTCGCATCACCCAGCTTCTGTACGGCCGAACGGAAATGAAGTCCATCTTCTACATGGTGGCCGAGGAAATTTCCATCGCTAGTAATTATAGCTTGGTGTGTTTTGAACTGTTCGACGAAGCCAGTTCAACCTTGGAAGTTGAATGCATGATTGGTCCACAATCCGTGGTGGGACCTTGCCTAGAATCGAAAACCGACTTGCAAGATTCATTGGCCGCGTTGCTTTGCGCGGGTGAGGCCGTTTTTGTATGCGCAGATATGCAGAATTCGCCCCGGTGCACGTCTTTGTGGCGGGCGCTCAATGTAAGAAACGTGGTTTCTGTCCCTATGATTGCTGGACCAACCTTTTGGGGTACGTTAACCATTGCCCAGTTCGAGGGCGACGAACCCCCGTCTAGGGATTTGAGCAGCTGGCTACAAACCGTGGCTGGGCAAGTTGCGTCGGGATTAGAGCGCGGACGTCTCTCGAGATTGAGCCAAGATCAAGCCGCCGCGGCGATTGCTGAGTCCAAGATGTATGAACTTGGCAAGATGGCGGGGGGTATCGCGCACGAGATTAATACTCCGCTAGGTACGATTCTATTGATTGCTGAAGATCTTGCCGAGCAGGCAAGCGCTAGAGATTTGCAGGATCTCAAACCCTCGATCCAACAGATTATCGTGACCGTCAACCGCATAGCAACGATCGTGAAAGGCTTAAAGATGTTCTCGCGCGATGGATCATCTGATCCATTCATTGCGAACGACGTTTCAAAAATTGTTAACGAAACGATCGCACTTTGCGGCGAGA
The DNA here is from genome assembly GCA_040381635.1 of Pseudobdellovibrionaceae bacterium. Lineage (GTDB taxonomy): Bacteria > Bdellovibrionota > Bdellovibrionia > Bdellovibrionales > UBA1609 > JALHOQ01. The sequence continues at coordinate 4,771 of JBEIHA010000076.1, read as the reverse complement.
GATTTAGGCTAAATTTAGTCGATGTTAAGGTTGAGATTCCCCCAAACATCGTAATCAATTGCCGTGAGACTCAAGTTTCACAGCTTCTGCTCAATTTGTTAAACAATTCTTTTGATGCCGTACAGGGTTTAGAGAACAGATGGATCTTGGTGGCAGTGCGTGAATTGAATGAAACTATTGAACTATCGGTGACGGATAGCGGACAAGGAATTCCTACGGAAATCCGTGACAAACTGGCACTTCCTTTTTTTACAACCAAACCGGTTGGACTGGGTACAGGTCTAGGATTGAGCATAGCGACGGGAATTGCTAAGGATCATGGCGGAAAGATTGCTATTGATACAACTTCGTCGAACACCAAGTTTGTCGTCACCTTGGCCAAGAACCCAGAGAGTCTAAACGGCCTTCTTGCCGGTTGAGTGGCCGAGTTTTTTCTCAATCAAAACCAACAACTTTTCTGTGTGAACGGGCTTTAGCAAAACATCAACGCAGCCCAGTTGAGCGGCCGCGATGATTTTTTGACGTTCTGGATAACCAGTAAGGATGACGACCGGAACATCCGGAAAATGAGCTTGCATGTGAGTAAGTAGATCAACGCCTCCCTTCAAGGGCATCTTCAAATCAGAGATAACTAGTTCGAAAAGCTTACCGGACGATAAAATTTGGATAGCGTGGGAGCCATTGACGGCCACAGTTACAGTAAAGCCGGCGCGAATAAGCTTTTTCTCTAGGACGTACCGAAATGCCTCGTCGTCCTCGACAATCAGAATTCGGCTTACTGTAGGGCTTTCCATCCTCCTTTATCGTCAAATCTTTAAAGACTCTAAAGTCGCAAGACTAAGGTCGATATTTGGGTAACCTTCTCTTCGGTTGCGATTCGAGTGCCAGGCGACTATGCTTTTGGTATGGATACGCCTTTTAATAAAAACGTGAAATCAATGTTAGTGCTCGAAGACGATACCATCACCAAAAAGCTTTGGGCGATCGTGTTGGAAAAGTTGGGACTGCCCTGGGAAAAAGTGGATTGGGCGTCTTCGCAAAAGCACTTCGAAGCGCGCTTTAACGAGAAGCTGGCTAAGAAGGGCACCTACGATTTGGTCGTTTGTGACATTTTTATTCCGGGCACCAAGAATGGCGTAGAACTGTGGCGCGAGTACCGCGAACACAAATCGACTTTCTGCCTGGTTTCCAGTATCTCTCCGGAAGAATTCAAGGCCATGCTTAAGCCGGGTGAAGATCAGGACATTATTTTTCTGCCGAAGCCTCTTGATCCGGTGAGCTGCGCCGAGATTTTGAACACGTTGGCGTTAGCGCACGTGATTTTTGCCAAAGGCTACAGTTAAGGGTTTACGGCGAACTTGAATGTTGCGCAGCGTTCGTCGGTTCAAGACAAGTTTGACTTAAGACCAACGGCCAGTCTGAAATCCTGTATGGGGATAGTTAAAACCATCTAGCAATACAATCCAAGGAGATTTCATGAAAGCCTACGTTCTTGTTTTTTTCGCGCTTTTAAGCGCTGAAGCCTTTGCCTCGAAAGCCCGCGTAAATTCACTGCTCGGCGCCGACCACTTGGTCGACACTCAGACCGTGTTCACCGTTCCCTCGCACGTGCAGTTGCTGAATCCGTACATGACCTTCGAATTCGGAGCCCAAGGCACCGGAGCAGAAGGCGGTATCATGCGCCGAGTTGGCGAAGGTAGCCTGATGTTTTACTTAGGTCACCAGAACACGACGGCGATTTCCCCTGCTGACAGCGACATCCGCACGGGTGGCGGCTACATCTCGCAAAACAACCCCATCGAAGCCGTATACGGCTTCGGCAACATGGGTTTGGGCTTGAGCCTGTCGAACGTCGACAACGAAACAGCTAAGACCAAAGAAACCACGATTGTTGGAAAGTTTGGTATCAACTTCACGAAAGAAAGCTGGATGTACGTTCATGTGCACGCATTGTCGCAGGCTGAAAAAGCTGCCGGTACGCAGACCGACGAAATGGAAGCTGGCCCGTTCTTAGCGGGTGGAGCGTCCTTTGCGCTCGGCAGTTTACGTTTGTTCGGCGACTTGGCTTTCGGTCAAGGAAAAGAAGACCTGGCGGTCGGTACCGATAAAGACATCAAGACCATGGCCGTTAGCGTGGGTTTCGAAGACCGATCTATGAAGACCGAAGCTGCGGACATCTACTACGGAATCAAGTTGGGCTACGCTAAGCGTGAATTCGAAAAAGACGAAAAATCGGCTTTCTTGTTGCCCGCTTTCTTGGGTGTTGAAGCTCCCGTTACGTCGTGGGCCATCGTCCGCGCTTCGGTTATGCAAAACATCTTGGTTGGTAAAACCAAAGACGAAACTCCTGTGACCGACGTTGAAACCGGCATCGCTGCCAACACTTTGGTGGCTGCAGGTTTGGGCTTGAAGCACGGCAACTTTATTCTTGATGGTTCCTTGACCGCGGCCGGTAACGGCGACATCAATACAAGCTCATTCCTTTCGCAAGGTTCGATCACTTACAGCTTTTAATTTATAAGAGTTAATTTTTCAGAAGCGCCGCGCAAGTGGCGCTTTTTTTATGTCCTTGGTGTCGCTTCATCAATGCTTCCAAATAGCCGAAACGAAGGTGCCCCAGAAGTTGGGCCGTCTCAATCCGAGACGGGGATTTTTTGGCAAAAGAAGACTTTAAGCAAATCCTAGAAGATTGCGAGACCGGTGTGCGCGAAGGTCGTGTTCCCGCAGTGAAGCGGCGGCTCGCGGGTTTGAATGGAGCGCAGGTTCCTAGGGAATTGCGTTTGCCCTTTGCTAACCTAGGACGCCGGACCGGGATGAATATTTTTGGTCTTCGTTTGTTAACGCCGTTGGTGCACGGCAAAGTGAACGAGCGTGCGAGCCAAGATGAACTGGCCGAATACGCGGTGCTCTTACAAAGAACAGGTAGCCTGGATGAAGCCCTAAAGATTTTAGGTGGCCTTGATTTTAAACGATATCCTCAAGCCCTTCTTTATTTGAGCTTCTGCCGCTTCAATCGTTGGGAGTATTTCGAGGCTGTGCCCTTATTGCGCGAGTACCTCGCTTCCCCCATGCCGGAATATCGAAAGACCGTAGGGCAGGTGAATTTGGCGGCCGCCTTAGTCGCCACTACGGAATACCGAGAGGCACTCGATCTTTTAAACGTGATCGAGAAACAAGCCATCGAAAATCAATTGCGCCGGTTGACGGGAAATGTGCACGAGATTCGCGCGCAGGCCTTGTTCTATCTCGGTGAACTTGATGGCGCGCGAAGCGAACTTGAAAAGGCCCACGCGTTTTTGAAAAGCGAAGGCACCGTAAATGAACTGAACGTAAAAAAGTGGTTCGCGGTCATCCAATCTTTTGCCCAGAAAAACCCCGAGCATTTGCAAAAGTTTCGGGCCACAGCCGTGTCTTGTGCTGAGTGGGAAGCCGTTCGGCACGTGGACCTTTGTTTGTTGCAGTTGAAATGGCAACCTTCACTTTTCGAATATCACCTTTTCGGAACGCCTTGGATCGCCTACCGCGAGAAGGCCCAGCGCACGCTGGGTAAAGTGATCTCGGCCTCTTATTTTGGTTTGGGCGCGGAAGGTGGTCCGATCTTGGATTTAGGCAAAGGCACTTTGAACGGAGATTCCGTGCTGCCCGTCGGGGGAAAGCTACATCGCTGTCTGAGTGCCTTAACCATGGATTTCTATCGGCCCCAGGCTTTGGGTGCGGTCTTCAGCAGCTTGTTTCCCGGTGAGCATTTCGATGTGTTCAGTTCTCCGAATCGGGTGCATCAAGCGATGTTCCGCTTCCGCAATTGGGCGGTGAAAATGAAACTGCCCATGACCATTGAACATTCCCGTGAAGGCTACGGCCTGAAATTGGATTCTCAGTTAATCATCAGCGTGCCCTACGAGCGCCGATCACCGGATGCCCACAGCGAGATGTATAAGTCAGCCATAACTCTATTCAGTCCCCACGAGGCGTTAACCTTGCGCGAGATCGCGGTGGGAGTGGGTTCACCGTTGTCCACGGTGCGCCGCTTTTGTAATTGGGCCTTGGATCAAGGGCTTCTGATCAAAAGCGGCGCCGGGCCCGCCACGCGCTATCATTTAAAAGCCACTACAGCGTCTCAAATCAAGACAGCCTAACTTTCAGCCGATCGTGCACGCGATGTAAGTTCAAGGACGGTGACGTTCGGGTGATCCTGTGTTTGTCAGGTTAACATACTCGGGGGGGTAGATAATGAAAGCAATGATTCAAGTTACGATGATGGTCGCGATGGTTTCAATGACGGTCGCTTGCGGGGAGAAAGATTTCGATTCGGCTCCGGTTGAGCTTCAGTCCACCGCGGCGCCGGGCCTTGATGGCTCCAACGGTTCAAGTGCTTTTCCTTCGGGGACTTCTTCCGGCGGGGTGAGCACGGGCGGCGTGAATACAGGCGGAGTGAACACAGGCGGCGTGAACCCGGGCAATAACACGGGTCCTTCCAACAGCGGCGGAAGTCAGCCGAAGGATAGTGCACGCATCGAAGAATTCGTGGCGGCACTTTACAAAAATCTTTTGGGTCGCCCGCAAGAGACCGCGGGATACATCTACTGGGCCGCGGAATATCGTCGCGGAATGGGCACTTGCAGCTCGATCACCCTTGGCTTTTTGTACTCAAACGAAAATGCACCGATCCGGAATGTGGCGAACGCTAGCGTCGGAGACCGCGGTCGATACATTCAGCTGATGTACCTTTCGATCTTGGGACGCAACCCCGATCAGCCCGGCTACGAATTTT
>JBEIHA010000075.1:0-11345 GCA_040381635.1 Pseudobdellovibrionaceae bacterium | reverse complement strand
TCGCGAGGATATCGAAGCCTTCGTTAAGGCTTTTGGGGGAGTGCCCCCGAATTTTCATATCGCTTGGGACAAGGAAAAGAAGACCACGCAAATCTTTGGGACCGATGTTTTGCCCGAAACTTATATTATCTCCCGCGACGGAAAGCTGATTCGCAAGATCGCCGGTGAAGCCACATGGGATGAACCGATGGCCATCGAATTCTTTAAGGAACTTGTGGATGGGTCTTATTTAAAGAGTCAACCGGTCGACGGCCCCTAAACGCTGCAGATAGACATCCCGTTGCCTAAAAGTCAGCCTGGCAGAGATTATTGGCACGTGAGATCCAAAGCGTTTGCACTGCTGGTGAGCGCTGGCGAAGTGTAGCCCCCGATGAGGTTTGGTGCGGGGCTGCCCGAGACCGCGGAGAAGTTGGTTCCCGCGGATGTGCCGCAAACGTAAGTGTTCGGATTGGTCATTTGCGGTCCGTTTAAGGTCCAGTTGATTGCGGCGGTAGATGCGATGGCGCTAAAGGTAGTTCCGGAATTTGTCGTGCGTACGAAGTGCGTTCTTGTGGTGCTCAAGTTCTGGGGATAGCCAGTATTGTTGAAAAAGATGATCCGCCGATCCTGATGATTAACTAGTTTGGTATCATTCATCGTTAGATAAAGATCGTTCATATCCCATATTTGAACTGCACGGATCAGATCCGAAGCCATCGAGTTTTCAATCCGAACTCCATTGAAGTTGATGTTGGCGCGTCTAGAGACATACACGGGAAACCTATTAGAGTTTGCACTTAGCCCTGAAAGACTGAACGAAGAATTGTTAAGGGTGAAGTTCGCAGGTTGGCTACTGCTACTGCTGTTATCGATGACCAGGAACGAACCTTGATTAGCAGCGGGGTCCACCTTCACGTCAAAAACTTGCATATTCGTACTTGATGTCCACAGTTTGATCGCCGTCGCAAATTTGTTTTCAGTGGAAGTGTGTGAGTATAGTTTGAACAGGGGAGATTTTATGATCGAGGAGCTACAGCTTACACAATTTGTAGAAACCAAGCCTTGGGTTGAAAATGCAGATCCATCGACTATAAATGTATCCCCGTAAGATTCCGCCCCTTGATTGCCATGCGCACGAATGCCCACTCTGTGGAATTGGTTGATCTGATAAACATTGTTGTAGGAGCTAAATGCTGTGCCGGATCCGTTCTCAATATTGACGAGGACTTTAGCAGTACCACTCGCGGATCCGCGAATATCTAGATTGGCAAAGATGGGGCCGGGTAGCGCAATTTCTGCAAGATTGTGGTCCGCGACAGCTTGTAAAATCGTCGCGGGAGCACCGGTAGTGGGGTCGGTTTTTCCTAACAGCACTTTATTGGCCAGTGGTGTGATGACAGCCGTGCCCGTCTGTGTGAATGTCCCCGCATTAAGACAAACGACGTCGTTGTTCGCCTGCGCCTGAGCCATATTGATGTCAGCAAAATCTGTGGTTTCGTTGGCGGTCAAGGTCGTTTTGCAAGTAAGGACCTTGAAGTCCTTTCCATGGCGCGCGTAGAGCATCTTTGGAATAAATGAATAATATTTAATTGGTTTTGACGGAGCCGATACGCCAAATCGAAAGCCTAAGTTCACCGTGGCATCGAACTGGCTCCAAGTGAACACATTCCCTGAGAACTGAGCGGGGCTGCACTGTGTCCATGAGGCGTAGCTGGGACCCTGGGCCTGTTCGCAGCTGACCGTTGCGCCAGCGGACGGGCTAAAGCTAATGGTTTTGGGCGTAGCAAAATCATGGCTGCCAAGAATGACCGATTTTATATTCGGAATCGAATAGGTCATGTAAGGTCCTTCGCTTGTCGATGGAGTTGTGAGCATGACGTTTCCGCTGGCGCCGGAAGCCGCGCCGGTGGATCCTTCAATAGCCACCGTGGTTCCTGGAACAGATGTCGCCCTGAAGTAGGCTATCGCTGAACTTTGTTGAGCATTCATATAAATAGTTCGTGTTGATGTCATGCAGGCGGGATCATTGAAGAATTGAACGTTGTGTGAGCTCGAGGAAAGTTTGATTTCGACAGCAGCCTGCACGGGGATTTCATTCCCCGCGGAATTGACATGAGTGACTCTGACTTGATTGCAAAGTCCAGATCGGCTTGAAAGCGGAGTGATCAGGAAGCGGCTGGCCAGAGATGAATTGGCGGCGCTTTCTGCAAAAAAATCAAAGCTTCGCGAGGTTGCCGCGTACAAGCCATTGGCGGCAATTGTGAACGTCTGACTTCCAGCGGTGGTCCCACGCAGGTACATAGTTTTAAATGAATCACCAGGATCGATGTTAAAGGACGATGTAGTTGGATTTGAACCGGCCTGGCAGTCCGAAAGACCATTATATAGAGTAAAGCCAGACCCAGAGAAACTAAGACTTAGGCTGCTCGGGTTCATCGACATAGGCATTCCAGAAGCGTCAAGCGTAGTGACATTCACTTGGTAACACAATTGATTGGTATTGGTCCAAATTAGCGCAGACGACGGGCCCGTAATGGATAGACTTGGATTGGCAACGTTCACTCTATTCGTGTTTGGTGAAAACGAAACACCGTCGCCGCTGACGCTAACCCCAGAAAATGTTTGGTCAGGTCCGGTGCTGATGGGCTTAAGCCACAAGCCTGTGCCATATGTATTGCTGTCCTTTGGGATTGTCACGGTCGAGTTATTCGTGATTTGACTATTGCAAGTGGCCGTATTGTGGATTTCATACCACGAGGCACCACCTGGATTGAGTCCGCTGATCGTCACCGGATTGTCCGCGGTGTATGGCGGTGAAGATCCGTTGGCGGAGGGTGAGTAGAGATTCAGCGCCAACGGATAGCACTGGCCGTTCGTCACCACATAGTTAATGCCGTTATAGTTGGAACCGCTGAGTTCCATCCGCATGTAGGGTCCGCTACCGCCATGGCTATAGAGTTCTTGGAACAATCCCATGGGGGCAAGGTCGTTGATTGCTGGGCCTTTTGCACCGCAGGCGACCAAAGAAATTCGTCCTTCAGCATATTCCATGCTTGTGGTGTCGATGCCCACATTTGTGGCGCTGAAGGCACGCGTAGTTCCATTGATTGTCAAAGCTTCACCGGCGAAGACGAAGCCCGATTCGCCGTTAGCAATATTTCGGCAAATCGCATTTTCGATGCGAAAGTCTTCGTTAACCGCGCCGATTCGCTTGTAGAATTTGATCCTAGAATAGATGTTCTGGATGCCGGGCAGAACCATCCCCTCGATTGTTGCGGTATTGCCGGTAGGTGTGATTGAGAACGCACCTCCATCGCTATCATGTACGAAAATGTTTTTGAATCCCGCAATTGAATCACCACCATTGCCATCAATCATACGCTTCTTAATGGGCAGCAAAAAATCACTTAAATTCGCGCATGTCGGCCCGATCCCGCCGCCAGCGAAAACATTGTTTAAGGCCGGCGAAGTTGCAAGGAGAGCGGCATTCGTCGGAAAGCTTTGATTGTCGGCGGGTGCGTTGCTTAAGACTAAGAGAGTATTCGCATTGGCTGCGACACTGTCATAGCGAAAAATTTTGGTGAAGGCCCCACCGGCGGTCAAATCATTGCAAATATTCTTTCCTACTACAAAGGTCGGATCGTTTGACCAAAATCCCCACGAGTAGATAGCCGCATCTTCATGTTTTTTTGATTGGTTATTTCCTTCTAATCTAACTGACTTCGGTAAACTGGCGCGAGCCACTCGATCTAAATTAGCGTTTCCGGAATTTGGAACGAATAATGGCGAGTTAAGGTCCACCGGTCCGTCGAAAAGTTTAAAACCATTAACTTCGTATTCGAGGTTCGCTCCGGCCAACATAAAGAAATTAAACCAACCATTAGCAATAAATGACTGCTCGACGATCAAAGGAGGTTTGCCGCCACCCGGACTAAAACGCACATTCACGATACCGGTCGGCCCCGAGTTCGCAGACGTCAGAAATCGTCCAGCGGCCCGCCCGGCCACGATGTTTCCCGAACCCACTTCGGAAAGCTCTAATGAGACCGCGACGTTGCCGGCCGGCAAATTCAGCGTGGCGTCCCCGTAAGAAAAAGCTAAGCTTTCGGTGGTGCTATTTTCATAAACGCCGAGAAGCTGAATCAAACGTCCGTTGCCCGAGGGAACTTCAAGATCAAAAGAAGCGGGAGCTGCGGGTTGAGACCCATTTTTGTCTGCGCTCCAACCGTAAGTGATGGGGACATTAATGCCGGGGCCACTAACATTGATCGCCACGTGCATAAGTTGCCCTGGCGAGGAGGCGGTCTGGCTTTTTTGAGATGAGGGAATCGAAATAGAAAACTTCGCCGTAGTGGACTCTTTACCGCGCGTACAGGCGGATAAAGTCATAGATAAGAGAGCTGCTGAAAGAATAGAGAATGTTGTACGAACCATAAGATGGGTTTCGGAATTTTGAACCCAGATCTATAGAATGTCCCAGAATATGTCGCCACGAAGAAAGAACGTCCGTTTTTGAGGCGCAGAGAAGCTCTTATCCACCAAATTTAAATTTCTTGAGGAGCTTCTTGCCCTCGTCCTCCAACTTCTTGGTCTGACCTTTGCCTTTGTTGCCTTCGACCTGGGCTTTGGCGTCGGCGATGACCTTGTCGACTTCTTCTTTTTTTACGCCAAGATCTTTAGTCAATTGACCAACGGTCTTGTCCATTTCGGCTTTCAGTTTGTCGCGCTCTTTACCAATGCGTTGATCGACCATGGCTTTCAGCTGGGCTTGAGCTTCACCCAGCTTCGCTTGCAATTGTTTTTGAAAACCTTTGGCCAGCTCTTCGCCCAAATTGGAATTGATGTTCACCGAAAAATCACTAAAGCTGCCACGCACTTTGGCGTTCAAGTCGACCATCGGGATACCCGTTAGAATCGCGCCGATGATTTCTTTGACGGTTTTGTTCTTGGCTTCAAGATCATATTTCACGCCGTTGAATTGGTTTTGAATATCGATGGTCACTTCTTGATTCACGTATGCGGCCACCAGTTGGCTTGAACCCACTGAATCGTTGATAGCTAAGCGCACATCTTTGCTGTCGGACAACTGATAGGTACCAGTGGGGAATTTAGCAACCTTCATGCGAAGGGCTTCGGACGGCTGGTCGGTGCGGTGATCTATGGTGATCAGGGCGTCCACGCCGAAGACCTGTTGCTTAGGGAAATTTCCGGCCAACTGAATTTCGGTGGGCTTATTGATAAAGGCCTGATCTGTCGTCAAATGACGGATGTCCCCCTTAATGTCGCCGCTCAGTTCGGAACTTCCCAGTTCAGAGCTGATGCCTGCGTGCTTCAGCCAAAACAAAGGATAGCCGGTGGTGATGGGGAATCGATAGTTTTTGCCTTCGCCACGTCGGCGGGGAACGATGGCTTCGGCTTGTTTTTCGGCTTTCTCGGCCGCGGTCTTTTTGGGTGGCATGTATTTGCGTGCCACTTGAATGTACTTTTGGACCGAGACCAGTTTGCTTTCGATCATGGTCATAAAGAGCTGCTGCGAGAACTCTTTGCTATCGATCTTGGGCAACTTTAGTCGAGTCTGCAGATCCTTGATGTCATCTTGCACCATTTTTTCAAGATCTTTATAGGCCTGCGTGTAGTTGGCCACATCGCCATTCACATCTTTCGAAGTTTGCTCGACAAGCTTCACTTTGGCGTCGGCGTCTTTGATGATCTTGTCGGCTTCTTTAAGCGAAGCGGCCAGCTCGGCGGGTTTATTGACGTCGAACTTCAGGGCCTTCACGCGTGTTTCGAAAGCTTTAAGCTCTTGAGTCTGCGGCAGCGCCTTGATCTGTGCTGCCCATTTCACCTTTTTTTCAGCCAGTTCTTTTTCTAGAGCCTTGATGCGAGCGTCGGATTTGAGTTCGCCCTGTAGGTTCTTAAGCTGTTCTTTGGGATCGACACCGCCAAGGATCGCTGCCACATCACCCAAGAAATTTTGGTTAAACTGTTTGCGTGTTTGCGCCAGGACTTGGTCTTGAGCTTTTTCAACCACCGATTTGCCCTCGGAGGGAGGGGAGGGCGGCACGACGTAGCCGGGTCGCTTGCGCGCAGTCAGCGCCTGAATATTATTGATCGAGGCTTCGTCGATAACCACTTTGGCCCTTAAAAGAGCATCCCAAAGCATCTTGAATTTAATCGAGCCCACCTGAACGATATTGCGTTCGGGTTTGTTCTTGTCGGTGACTTGAATGTTGCCAATTTCTAAGCTGGCATTGATAAAGCTAGAGTTAAGTACACCGACATTCACTTCAGCGCCGTTCACCTGGGTGCCGACGTATTCGATCAAGCGGCGCACGTGGCCGTCGAAAAAAACTTTGAAATAGGCGCCGACCAGCAAGGTCAAAATCAAGGCGGGAATCACCGCTTCGAAACGGATCGGCCCTTTGGCCTTTGGCTTTTTGACGGGCGCTTCGCCCTTTGATTTATCCGTAGAGGTTGTCATAGGTGTAATACCATTTGTAGAGGGAAGTGGCCTGAACGGCTTTCCAGAATTTAGTGTTCTTAATTTTTGCCAAAACAGTTTCGCGGTATTTCACGATTAGCATACGGCTGATGAAGTAAACGACCGGCGCAAGCACGATGGCCACCGCGCCTGAACCCATCACGATCGTGTTATTGAAGCGAGTGAGCGGAAGTAGTGGGACGTTGTACATGGTCGTGAACAGTGCCTGCATGGAATCCATTTCGAGGATCGAGACCCCGACGGCGTGAAAGACGGGATCCAGCAGCCAGGCAATGAACGCAAAGAAAAAGGCCGCAAGAAAAGCCGCACCGGCTTGAATGCGGAAAAAGAAAATGCAGATAAACACCAGCAGTGTCTGCAGCGACAGCATGGGCGTCATGCCCAAGATAAAACCGGCGGCGATCCCGGCGGCAATCTGATTCTGGCCTGTTTCTGAATTCAACATCTTCAGAAACGCGAACAGTTGTTTGAAAATCAAGGTCATCGCGGGGACTCCTATGCGCCTTAGCGCCAAAAATCAGTGCGTAAAAAACTTCTTCGCTTGTTCAATCACGTGGTCTTGAAGGTCGTCAGTCATATCAGGGTAAAGAGGCAAGCTGACAACCGTTTCGGCCATTTTTCGGCTGACTTCGATATTCAGTGTTCGGCCCAATTCGGTGTAGGCCGGTTGATCGGGCATCGTGCGCGGATAGTGAACCGACGTCGGGACACCATTGGCCTGCATATGCTTTTGAAATTCATCGCGTTTGGAAATTTGCAGGGTGTACTGGGCCCATGCGCTGGTGCGATGGGGGGCGAGAAGCGGAAGAATAACGCCGAATGATTGAAGTTCTTTGAATGCGTGATTGTAGCGCTGGGCCACGCGGTCACGTTGCTCGAGTTCCCAGCCGAAGCGTTCTAGTTTCGGCAGAAGGATCGCGCACTGAAGAGTGTCGAGGCGGGCGTTGACGCCGATTCGCGTGTGGTAATAACGACTTTTTTGCCCATGCACGCGCACTTCGCGCATAGCTTCGGCCAATTGATCATCGTTAGTGAAAATCGCACCGCCGTCGCCGTAACAACCGAGCGGTTTAGCCGGGAAGAACGAGGTCACGCCCACCTTAGTCAGATTGCAGCTGCGTTTGCCTTTGTAGGTCGCGCCGAAGCTTTGGGCCGCGTCTTCGATGACGTGCAGGTTGTGTTTTTCAGCAAAAGCATTGATGGCATCCATTTCGGCGGGCTGTCCGTAAAGCGATACGGGCTGAATGGCCTTGGTCTTCGGCGAAAGGGCTTTTTCAAGTTGCCTGAAGTCGAGGTTAAACGTGCAGGGGTCGATATCCACATAAACCGGGGTGGCGCCGACCAGGACCACGGTTTCAGCCGTAGCAATAAATGAAAAGGCGGGCATGATCACTTCGTCGCCGGGGCCGATGCCCATGGCCATCATGGCAACTACGGCCGCGTCGGTTCCGCTGGCGGCCACGAGGCAATGCTTGGTTCCGGTGAATTCGTTGAGTTTACGCTCGAGCTCTTCAACTTCGGGGCCCATGATGAATTGGCCGTGTTCGAGTACCGTTTGAATGCGCTGATTTATGGGTTCTTTGAGAGCTTGATATTGAGCTTTCAGGTCGATATATGGGATAGTCTTCATGGTTTAGTTTTGTCTCGGGTTATTTTGTCGTTTTAGACAACCTTTGCTTTTGCCTAAGTTGTGCATGAGGTAAAGTCGAGTCGTCAATATAAGGAATGAGGACTTACAGCAATGATTCCCGTCATACTCTCCGGCGGCAGCGGAACACGATTATGGCCTGTATCGCGGGCGGCTTATCCCAAGCAGTTCTGCGAGTTTTTCGATGGCTCTTTTTTGGGCAACACCATTCGTCGACTTAAACCCTTGGGTGACGTCTACATACTGACTACCGCGTCAATGAGCGCTCTGACTCATCGAGCCGTAAAACAGGAAGGCCTGAACCCCGAAAACGTTATTTTCGAACCCATGGGAAAGAACACCGCACCGGCGGTTGCACTTCTATGTCATATCCTTAACTTGCGAGGCAAAGGGGATGAGATGGTGGGAGTTTTCCCCTCGGACCATTTGATCGCCGACGAAGTTGTTTTTCAGCGCGCGGTGAAGCTGGCTGAGCAAACGGCGGCCCAAGGTTTTGTCACCACCCTGGGAGTACTGCCGCACTATCCCGCCACCGGCTACGGCTACATTGAAGTCAGCCGTGAGCCCTTGGCCAAAGATCAAGAGCTTGAGGCCTTCAAGGTGAAGGGCTTTCGCGAAAAGCCAAATTTAAAAACGGCGCAAGAGTACTCCGACTCCGGCAAGCATTTTTGGAATGCAGGGATGTTTGTTTTCAAAGCTTCAGAGATGATTGCGCACTTCCAAAAATTCCAGCCGCAGTTGTGGCATAAAATTTCGCAAATTTCTGCGGATATGAAAAACGCGCAATACAATTACGCGATGGTGGACGGTATCTCTCTGGATTATGCCGTGATGGAAAAATTATCGGCACAAGCTTGTGTTCCTTGCGACATGGGATGGAGCGACGTCGGTTCTTGGGACGAGATGGCACGGCTTCTAGATGAAAGCGCGCCGATTCATTCCCAGTCCAGGGCCCAGGTCTTTAATCAGAATTCCGAAAACAATTATGTTTTTGCGGTCAGCAACAAAGTGGTGGGTTTGGTTGATGTGACGGATATGTTGATTGTTGACACACCGGACGCTCTTCTTGTGGCGCGCAAAGGTTCTTCGCAAAAAGTAAAAGAATTGGTAGACGCGATGAAAGAAGCCAATCAACCTGAGGCGACGATTCATCCTTTCGAAACACGACCATGGGGCGGCTTCGAAATTTTGGCGGACGAAAAAACTCATAAAACAAAAAGGGTGACCATCGACGCCGGCGCCCAGCTGTCGTACCAAAGCCACACCAAGCGTAGCGAACATTGGGTCGTTATTTCGGGACGCGCCGAAGTGATTCTAAACGAAAAAACGATTCCATTAATGCCTGGCGAATCGATTCATATTCCGGTCGGTGCGAAGCACCGCATGCGTAATCCCGGGGATCAACCTTTGGTTTTCGTTGAAGTTCAAACGGGAACCTATTTTGGTGAAGACGACATCAAGCGCTACGCGGATGATTACAATAGGCTGCCGAATGCTTGATTTGGATTCGCTGGCCCACGCTCGAGCGCAATCATTGAACGAGAAAGAAGAAGAATGGCGCCAAGCCATTTGGAGTCCCGACTTTCAAGCCATCTCCGTCAACATGAGCGATGGTGAAGTGGAAGCTTTGGTGGCGCTTTGTCCTTCGGTGAAGCACTTCAAAGATGTGGTGCGATTTTTAGAACAGAAGTCCAAAGACCAAGAGATTGCCCCATTCACGGTGCTGACAGAAGAAGCTTCTCGCGCGGGAATGTCCCCGACGGACTGGGTTAAGTCAGGTAAGAGCTCGTCATGAACTATATTTCTGAGTCCGTCGCCGAGATCATCGCGATATTCAACAGCTGGGGCGTGATGAAACAAATGGTTTCAACGCTCGTATTGATCTTGGCCTATTTGCTTTTTCGCTGGGCGACGATTCTGACGATCCGCCGCTGGAATGCGCCCTCGGGCGATGAAAAACGCCGCTGGATTATTCAGATCAAAAATATCTCGATGATTATTTTGGCCGCGGGATTGTTCGGCATTTGGGCGACTGAGTTGCGCTCTTTCGCGCTGTCGTTGGTTGCGGTGGCCGCGGCCTTGGCCATCGCGACGAAAGAAATTCTGCTTTGCTTTCTGGGCGGACTTTACAAAACTAGCACCAGGCCTTTCGAGCTTGGTGACCGGATCGAAGTGAACGGCTACCGCGGTGAAGTGATTGATCACAATTTTTTGTCGACCACATTGCTTGAAATTGGGCCGCACAAAGACGTGCATCAGCTCTCAGGTCGGCAAGTGATTCTACCGAATAGTCTTTTCTTGCTAAACCCTATTCAAAATCAGTCTTTGCAACAAGAGTACGTTCTGCAGTCCATCCGCGTGGTCGTCAATCCCGAGGAGGACTGGCGTCAAGTGGAAAAAACTTTGTTGGAATCGGCGAATCGTGAATGCGCCTCGTTTTTAGAGCCCGCGCGCTTGTCGATGACCCGAATCGGTCAGCGTGAAGGTTTGGATTTACCCCGGGTCGAGCCGCGCGTGACGTTTCAGTACGACGACTACGGGCATTTGCATGCGACGCTTCGGTTCCCCACGCCGCTGGACCGCGTGTCGCGAACGGAACAAGCGATTTTGCGGGCAGTGATCGCGACGCGGGAAGTTCCAACGCGCGCCCCCACTGCTATACAAACTTAATCGATTTGAGAGTTTATCTCTCTGGGTGCCGCTTGCGGTGGGAAACCTATTGTTAGGATTGTGGCAAGGCCTAGTTTTTACTTCTGTGCCTGCTCGTACAGCGGCATGACTTTCGGGATCAATCCTTCAATGCGTTTGATTCGACTGGCTGGTGCCGGGTGCGTACTTAAAATTTCGGGCGGACCTTTGCCGCCTGACGCTTCCGACATTTTTTTCCAAAGTGTGACTGCTTCCGTCGGGTTAAAACCCGCGCGCGCGGCGAGTTCAAGACCAATATCATCGGCTTCCGATTCTTGACCACGGCCGTGGGGAAGAGTCACCGCCACGTTCGTTAGAACTCCGAGAGCCGAAGCGTATTTTGGATTCACCGTCCCAGTACCTACTAGGACCGCGACGCCAATTTGCTGAACGATGGCTTCGGACATACGTTCGCGCCCGTGTTCACGCAAAGCATGCGCGATTTCATGTCCCATGATGGCGGCGATTTCGCCGTCGGTGAGCTGAAGTTTTTCGATGATGGACGTGTAGAACATAATCTTTCCACCG
>JBEIHA010000074.1:0-11533 GCA_040381635.1 Pseudobdellovibrionaceae bacterium | reverse complement strand
CGCCTTCGTTCAACACGTCGGTCACGTTGCGAATGCGTTCGTGAGCGATTTCAGAGATGTGCAGCAACCCACTGTTGTTCGGCAGAATTTCGACGAAGGCGCCGAAATCCATGATCTTGACCACTTTGCCTTTGTAAGTCTTGCCCACTTCGGCTTCGGCGCAAATGCCATTGATGATTTCGATGGCCCGTTTCGCGGCGATCGGATCAGCAGAGGCGATGTGAATCGTTCCGTCGTCTTCGATATCAATTTTAACGCCGGTCTCTTCGATAATGCCCTTGATGACTTTGCCACCAGCGCCGATGACTTCACGCACTTTTTCGGGACGGATCTTGATGGTCTCGATGCGCGGAGCGAAGGGAGAAATCTCGCCGCGCGGTACGGACATCGTTTTTTCCATCTCTTTCAAGATATGAACGCGACCGTCGTAGGCTTGCTTCAACGCCTGATCCATAACTTTGAAATCGATCGAATCGATCTTGATGTCCATCTGCAGGGAAGTAACGCCTTTGTCCGTGCCCGCGACTTTGAAATCCATGTCGCCCAAGTGATCTTCGTCACCCAAGATGTCGCTTAATACGGCGAAGCGATCGCCTTCCTTGATCAAGCCCATCGCGAGACCCGCGACGTTACCTTTGATCGGAACGCCGGCATCCAGCAACGCTAAGGAAGCCGAGCAAACCGTACCCATCGAAGAAGAACCGTTCGATTCAAGGACTTCCGAAACCACGCGGATCGTATACGGGAACTTTTCGAAGTCGGGTAAAATTGCTTTCACCGCGCGTTCGGCCAAGAATCCGTGTCCGATTTCGCGGCGCGATTGACCGCCCATGCGTCCCGCTTCACCCACCGAGAACGGAGGAAAATTGTAATGGAGCATGAATTTCTTGTGCGTCAAGCCCGCCAAGTCATCAATCATTTGTTCGTCATCGCCGGTTCCTAAAGTGACGGTACCCAAAACTTGAGTCTCGCCGCGAGTGAACAAGCCCGAACCGTGCGTGCGCGGGAGCATACCAACTTCGCACCAGATCGGACGGATGGTCGTGGTGTCACGGCCGTCGATACGACGGCCTGTATCCAAGACGAGATCACGCGAAAGTTTGTACTTCACGTCCTCGAGGATGGTGCCCAGTTCTTTCGCGCGTTTGGCTTGCAATTTGTCGTCGGTAATCGTCGAGACGAATTTTGCTTTCGCTTCGGATTTGGCTTTTGAATAAGCATCGTAGCGGTCGGCTTTAATTTGAATCGCCATTGCCGTTTTGATCAACGGAGTAACGAACGCGCGCACGGGACCGTCGAAGTCCGCATCGATCGTGGGCGGAGTAAACGCACGGCGGGGAACGCTGCCCGACTGTTCACGCAGCTGTTCTTGCATGTCGAGCATGCCCTTCAACGTTTCGTGACCGAATTTCAAAGCGGCCAAGCAATCGGCTTCGGATACGAAATTGGTTTCGCCTTCGACCATCAACAAACCATTGCGGGTTCCCGCGACGATGATATCCATGTCTGATTTTTCGAGTTCAAGTGCCGAGGGGTTCGCTTTCAACTTTCCGTCGATGCGCGCGACCTGAACCGCGGCCGTGGGGCCATTGAAAGGAATATCGGAAATGTGTAAAGCCGCAGATGCTCCGAGCGAAGCCAACACTTCGATCGGGAAAGTGCCGTCGAAAGACAAAACGGTCGCTACGACTTGCGTCTCGCAACGGTAGCCTTCGGGAAAGCAAGGACGGATAGGACGATCGATCAGGCGCGCGGTCAGCGTCGCTTTGTTCGTCGGACGGCCTTCGCGCTTGAAATACCCCCCGGGGATTTTACCCGTGGCGTAGAATTTTTCTTGGTATTCAACGGTGAGCGGGAAAAAGTCGATGTCTTTGGGTTCGCGGTTCGAAACCGCGGTAACGAGAACTACGTTGTTACCCGAGGTCACTACGACCGATCCGTGGGCTTGCTTCGCAAGACGGCCGGTTTCGATCGTGATCGTGCTGTCGCCAATTTTTCCCGTGACTGTGATTTTCTTCATTACTTCACTTTCTAAGCGGGATCACAAGCCTGTGGTCCCGGATATTAGCGGGATCACAAGCCTGTGGTCCCGGATATTTGGAGCCGTCTACTCCCGACGACCCGATTAAAATTTTTGAGACCGCAAACTTAAGATTCATGTGTAGAAGGCCGCTTGCGGCGGCCTTCAGCGGACAACTTCAATTATTTTCTTAGGCCCAGTTCTTGGATCAGTTTTCCGTAACGATCCGAGTTCGTGCGCTTCAAGTAAGCCAGAAGCTTACGGCGGCGATTCACCATGCGGACCAACCCGCGCTGGGAATGCACATCATTTTTGTTGGCTTTAAAATGCGGGGTCAAATCTTGGATACGACCGGTGAGCAAAGCGACCTGCACTTCGCACGAACCCGTGTCCAATTCGCTGGTGCGGTGTTTTTTTACGATCGCTTCTTTAACGGACTTTTGTAGCGCCATGGGATTTACTCCTGTTTGGTTGGAACATTTGAATTTCAAATGATTCCGTTAGAACCCTCGGGCCGTTTGGCTTTCAAACCCTTGAGTCGATTCAATTCAGTAACTTGATAGATTTAGGCAACCAAAGGCCGGTTGGTCAAGGAATCTATACGCTAAGGCCGCGGAAAACCCTTCGGATTTTAAGCCCTTGCCCCGGTTCGGCGGCCAAGATCGCGAGCAAATCGCCAGCCCCTGTCAGCACCTTGATGTAAACGGGCAACTGAGTCTGGATGGCCTGTTTCTGCTCAAACATCAGGCGGGTTCCCAGATCGCGCGGAATCTGCCCGTTCACCACCAGCTTTATCTCACGCGGAGAGGCCACGACAGGCCGAATCCCAGGCAATGCCTGCCCCATCGGAACAAACGAAGGCCATTCCCCCTGTCTATTCGCCAATTGTTCGAGGGTGGAGGCCGATCCAATCTCCCACGCCCCGACGCTCAAGCGACGAAGCTCTTCCACCACGGCCCCGGTACCCAGGCTTTCACCCAATTGCGAAGCCCATGTCCTGACGAAGCTTCCCTTGGAACAATGCAAACTGACTTCGAGCCGGTCTTCGCCCAATTCCAAGATTTCGACGTCCCAAAACTTCATTTTTTTAGTGGGACGCACGACTTCTTCGCCGGTGCCCGCGCGCCCATGTTCATACAATTTCTTACCGTCCACTTTAGCTGCCGAAAAGAGCGGCACCTGCCAATCAAATTCACCTGCGAGAGCCGCCACCGCGTCCCGCAATCGCTCGGGGCCTACCCGTCCGTTTTTCACCGATAGAATTTTGCCGGTACGATCCAAAGAGTCGGTCGTGGTCCCCAATTTTATTTTAAGAGAATAGCTCTTGTCGGCGGCCGTCAGATAATCCGAAAGCTTGGTGGCTTCGCCTAAAACCACAACCATAAGGCCTGTCGCCAAGGGGTCCAAAGTTCCGGTATGGCCAATCGCGCGCATACCCAAGATTTTACGTAATTGTGCCACGACGTCGTGGCTAGTGAAACCCTGGGGTTTGTCGACCAGAAGAAGGCCGTTAAGTTGAGCAGACAAAGTCAATCTCCGAACTGGTGCTTAGGCTTACGTAAATTATCGAAAAGTTCGTCGATCTCATCGCGCTTGTCGGCGACACCGTATTTAAAAGCCAGGACCGGGCAAAATTTCGATTCAATATTCTTGGCCACTTCGCGCTGAAAGCTGGATCGCTCCCCGTCCAACATTTTTTGGCCGTCGCTGGTTTGCTTTTCATTGCCGATAAGTCGGAAGAAAACCTTGGCATGCCTTAAAGTGGTGTTCACTTCGACCGCGGTGATCGAAGCGAAGCAAGGCAAGGCTTGCGATAGCCCGTGCAATAAATAATTGGAAAGGGTCTCAAAGAGTTGACGCTCAACTCTTTGGACCCGTTTGCGGGAGTTACCGCCCGAGGTGTCCGACATCAATTTCTATCCTACAGTGCCCGTATCTGTTCTTCTCTAACGAATGCTTCGATGACGTCGCCTGCTTTGATGTCGTTAAAGTTTTCAATCCCAATACCGCATTCAAATCCGGAAGCCACTTCTTTGACGTCGTCTTTGAAACGTTTCAGGCTGCCCACTTTGCCCTCGTAAACAATTTTACCGTCACGCACCAAGCGCAACATATTCTGACGGGTGATTTTCCCCTCGGTAACGAAACAACCGGCGATAACGCCCATTTTCGGAACCGTGAAGATGTTGCGAACTTCCGCCCGGCCCACCGATTTTTCGGTGACAGTCGGCGCCAGCATTCCGCCCATGGCTTTCTTCAAATCGTCCACCAGCTCGTAAATGACCGAGTAGGTTTTGATTTCAATGCCTTTCTCTTTAGCGACGCGCGCGGCACCGCCATCGGGACGCACATTGAATCCGACGATCACACCATTCGCGGTAGCCGAAAGCAAAACGTCGCTTTCGGTAATCCCACCGATGGCCGAGTGAATAATGCGAACTTTAACTTCCGGAGTCGACAATTTGTCGACCATGCCTTTGACGGCTTCCAAAGATCCGGCCACGTCCACTTTCAGAACAAGCGCCAATTCCTTCGTATCACCCGATTTCACGCGACTGAAAAGCTCCTGAAGCGTCATCTTCGCATGGGGCATATCGCTGGAGTCTTTGACCAAAGCTTTACGCTGAGCCGCGATTTCGCGAGCGCTGTCTTCGTCTTTCGCGATATCAAAGCGATCCCCCGCCATCGGCGGTTCGGGCAAACCTAAAATTTCGATCGGTTCACCGGGTCCGGCTTCTTTAATGGTCTTGCCTTGATCGTTCGTCATCGAACGAACGCGGCCAACCACGGTTCCGGCGACGATCATCTTACCAATCGTCACGGTTCCGTCTTGCACCAAGACAGTGGCGACGGTTCCGCGGCCTTTTTCCATGCGCGATTCAATGACTAAACCTGTACCCGAACGCTTCGGGTTGGCGCGCAGCTCTTGAACTTCGGCGACCAGGGCAATGCGCTCGAGCAATTCTTTAATGCCGTCGCCTTTTAAGGCCGAGACAGGAGCGTACATGGTCGTACCGCCCCATTCTTCGGGCACCAATTCCAGTTCGGTCAGCTGTTGCTTGATCCGTTCAGGGTTAGCGGCCGGTTTATCCATTTTGTTAATTGCAACGATGATCGGCACACCCGCGGCTTTCGCGTGATTCACGGCTTCTACCGTTTGGGGCATCATACCATCGTCGGCCGCGACCACGATGATCGCGATATCGGTCAAGTTCGCACCCCGAGCGCGCATCGCCGTGAAGGCCTCGTGGCCGGGAGTGTCGATGAACGTGATTTTTGATCCATCATCCAAAGTCACATTGTAAGCGCCGATGTGCTGAGTGATACCGCCAGCCTCGGCCGCGGCCACTTTGGCTTTACGAATGGCATCGAGCAGCGAGGTCTTTCCGTGATCGACGTGACCCATCACGGTCACAACGGGCGGACGAACCACGCGCTCGGCATCGAGATCGCCGAAGGCGGTTGCGGTGACGAGTTCGGTTTCGGATTTCAGCGTATTGACCGCTTCCCATCCGAATTCGGGCACGACCAAGGCGATGGTGTCGAAATCCAATTCGGCATTCATCGAGGCTTGTACCCCACTGGCCATCAACTTCTTCATCAACGCGGGAGCCTTTAAGCCCATGGCGCTAGCCAAATTACCTAGAGACATCGAACCATGCACTTCAACGACGCGCTTGTGGGCCGCCGGCGTAGTGAGCTGGGTCTTCTTGGAAGAAGAACCAATCATGGATTTCTTTTTCTTCGGCTGGAAAATCACTTCGCGCTTACGGAATTCCGTAGCAGTAAAAACCTGGGGCACTTCTTCGCGACCAGAGCCCGCGACACCGGGACGCTTCGAAGTTTTGGCTTTTTCCTCGCGTAGCTCGCGCTCGCGTTTTTGGAAAGCGTCTTCAACTTCCGGGACCGGCGCCTGAGTCGTGGCTTCTTGAGAGTAGAAACCCGGGCGAATATTTCGTGGGGCCGTGCGCGAAACACGCGGCTGTCCGGGAGCACCCGCTTGGGTGCCCGCAGTCGGCGAAGCCACGCGACGAAGATCCATACGTCCGACGATGTTACGGCGGGGGCGGGCTTCGGGAGTGACCTGGACGTTTTGCAAAGCGACCTCGTTGCTCAACGGATCGAGTCCCCCACCGTCGACTCCGGCTTCGGCGGCCATTTCCGCTGCGTGCGCGGCGGCTTGCGCCGCCGCCGCTTGAGCGGCTTCGGCCGCAGCTTGGGCCGCGGCTTCGGCTTCGCCGGCTTTACGACGGATCACTGTGCTGCGCAGAGGGCGCTGGCTTGAGTTGGCATCCGCGATCACTTCGGGAGCGACGGGTGCGGCCTCCACTTCGATTGGAGCTTCCACGACGGCCGCGCGCTTAACGGAGGCTTTCGTGATGGGCTTCACGGGAGGGGTCGGTGCGGCCGCTTTTTTTACTGCCGTTTTTTTAACGGTCGGACCTTTTTTCTTTTCTTTTTCAGCGGCCGGCGCTGCTGTTCCGGCGGCGGCCTCCGCAGCTTTCTTGGACCGAACGGCTTTGCGCTTAGCTTTGAGAGCTTCTTCGGCCACGGCCGCGTTGGCCACTTCTAAGCGCTTGCGAATTTCTGCCTGCATAGCATCGTCGAGGGTCGCCATGTGACTGCGCACGGGCAACTTCCATTCGCGGATTTTATCCATCAACGCGAGAGTTTCTACGCCGATCTCTTTGGCGAATTCAAAAACTTTGGGTTGAACCTGATTCACTCAGTCTCCTTCTTGGGGCTAAGCTGGGCCATGGCTTCACGCAGTCGCGCGTCGGCTTGGCTTTTCGCATCGTTGGAAGCTTGGGCCACTTTGCCTGCTCCCTCGGCGCCCTTGGCCGAAACCGTGGGCAGTTTCTTGCCTTCGGCTTTGTACTGTTCGATCAAGGCTAGTGAATCATCGATCAGCTTTTGGGCCTTTACGGGATCGTCATAACCAGCGATGTTCATCACTTCGTCGGTATCGGCGGAAGACAACATCTGCACCGAAGAGAAACCCGACTGATAAATATTCTGGGCCATAGTTTCGGTCATGCCAGGTAAGAGCATAAGATTAATGAGCGCTTGCGCGTTCTTCTGCGCCATATTGCTTTCGGACATGATGTCCAGCTTCCAACCGGAAAGCTTCGCGGCCAAACGCACGTTCTGACCCTTTTTACCGATGGCGAGTGACAATTGCGTGTCGGGAACAACCACTTCCATTTCGCGATTGCCTTCGTCCAAAAACACTTTCGAGATTTCGGCGGGCGCTAAAGCATTGCACACGAAGCGTGCGGCATCGTCGTCGAAATTCACGATGTCGATTTTTTCGCCGCGCAATTCCTGAACGATGTTCTGAACGCGCGATCCCTTCATGCCCACGCATGCGCCGACCGGATCGACCGATGGATCTTTTGAGCGGACGGCAATTTTTGCGCGCTGACCAGGTTCGCGGGCGGCGTGCACGATTTCGACGATGCCGTCGTAGATTTCGGGAACTTCAACTTCAAACAACTTCATCAAATAACGTTCGTCCGCACGGGACATGATGATTTGCGGACCGCGGGTCGAAGCGCGCACGTCCGCAATGTAACCTTGAATGCGGTCGCCAGGCTTATACACTTCTCCAGGAATTTGTTCACGCGGAGGAATGTAAGCTTCGGTGCGACCCAAATCCACAACGATAGCGCCACGTTCAACACGACGGGCGATACCCGAGGCGATTTCGCCTTTGCGCTGTTCGAATTCGGCGAAAATAATATCGCGCTCGGCTTCGCGGACTTTTTGCATAATGATTTGTTTGGCGGTCTGGGCGGCGATACGGCCGAGGTCACCTGATTCGAGCTTTCGTCCGATGGAATCCGCAAGCTGTGCGTCGGGGTCTAGTTCCAAAGCTTCGCTCATTTTGATTTCGACTTCTTCATCGATGAATTTTTCGTCTTCGACGACTTCTTTGAATTCGAAAAGTTCGACTTCGCCGACCTCTTCGTTGTATTTCGCTTCGATTTCGCGATAGGTGCCGTACTTTTTACGGGCGGCCAATTCCATACCCTGTTCGATAGCTTCGATTACGACATTTCGCTCAATGCCCTTCTCTTTGCCTAACGCTTCGATCAAGCGGCCTAAATCAGAAAAAATATTCTCAGCCATTTCCCTCTACCTCTTCTTCTTCCCGCCGGGCTTTTTGCCGGGTGCGGGTTGCCTCAAAAGCACATCCATCGGAAGGATGCGCGCTTTTTGTACTGTTGCAAAATCAAGCCGGAACGGTCCCTTGGAGTTTTCGAACGCCAAGGTTTTTGAGTCCGCACTGGTCAACTTCCCCTCATACGTTTTTGTGACGCCATCCTCAGCACGGTATTTCACTTGCACCGTTTTCCCCACGGCCTTGTCGTAATGCCAGCTTAAAGTCAGCTTGCGATCGAGACCGGGCGACGAAACTTCAAGTTCGTAGGCCCCGCCGGGGATGATGTCTTCGACATCGAGACGCAGGTTCAAACCGCGGGAAACATTGGCGCAATCATTCACGCTGACCCCTCCGGGGTCTTTGTCGATAAAAACGCGAAGCATGCGTCCGGGACCTTCTCGGTACTCCAGATCGTAAAGCAGACAACCTTCACGAATGGCAACTTCCTCCGCGAATTGCCGGATTTGCTCCAGCTGACTTTCCGTCAACAAATCGATATCTCCTGGTGCCCAGCGCACAAAAAAAGAGGGCTTTCGGCCCTCTTCGACTCCTAAATAACAGTAAGGATTGAGCTATGGCAAGACTTTATAATATAGACAACACGGTCGCGGCACCCCAAACGACCGACATTGGGGAGCTCGCACCCGCGAGCGACCGACATTGGGGAGCTCGCAGCAGCGAGCGACCGACATTAAACTAGCCCATAGTGAATAAAACCGCGTCCCCGCCGTCTCGGTAGTACTTGGCGCGGCGCCCAACTTCTATAAAGCCCAGCTTAGAATAAAGTTCCAGTGCTGAATTATTAAGCGCATGGACCTCGAGCCAGATCCTCTCCGAAGGGGATTTTCTCTCCAGCATGTAGCTGAGGAGGAAACGCATATCGCCCTTGCGCTGGCGATCCGGATGGGTGGCGAGCACGGTGACTTCCCGATGCGTTTCGTACAACCGAAACAGGCAAAAAGCCGCCAGGCCAAAACCTTCGACGACTAAGCCCAAACCTTGCCCGATTTCGAGCTCCTGTTTCAGGACGTCGCGATTCCACAATCCGCCGATCGGGATTTTGGTGGTGGCGTAAACTTGCTCCATTATTCCGGTGAGCTGAGGCAAATGGCGCAGAGTTAGTATTTCTATCTCGGCGTTTTCGTGGTCAGGGTCGTACAAGTCGGAACTCCAGCTTACATTTCGGCGATCAAGTTCTTCACTTGATATTTACTTAATAAAACTTCGTACCAATCTTTCAAGCGCTTATCCACTTGGGATCGGCTTAAAAACGATTTGATATTTTCTTTGAAGTTCTCAAACGGCAAGTTACCAAACTTCAGGCGATTTTCATTAAAATACTTCTGCGCCTCCATATCCGTGACCGGAAGAATGGAGGATTGCGAGCGAAACTGAACAAATTTCTTGAACTGCAACTTACGCTTCAATCCGCCTTCAAATTCGGCGGGCGAGACCCGCAAATCCCTCCAAGCGGAGGAGTTCTTTAAAGACCGCTGGGCTTTGCGTTCGGAGGCCTGAACTTCTTCAGGGGAAAGTTGAACGACGTTGAAATTCTGAGCCTCCAAAGCCACGACGCTTTCGAGAAGTGAGTCCTGAACGGCTTTAGAGAAGGCTTTTGAATCGGCCTTTAGTTTTTGAAGTTTGTCGCCGGGGTCTTTTGCGTAAAGGGCTATTTCGAGCATATTCTGGATCTGCACTTCGCGACTGGTCATGACCTGCCCACGGACCATGCCTACGCCGGTCGAAATCAACTCGGATTTAGCGGTCAGGGCCATTAAGGCTAAGGACAATAGCGTCTTAGTCAACATGTCCTTATTGTACAAAAAGAATCGGGCCAGGTTCAAGGTGTGATCAAAAAAAAGCCGGACCCTTGTGAGGTCCGGCGTACAGAGGGAGTCCGGAGGTCATTTCTCCGGACATGTCTGAATTTAATTACGGTTTCGATGAATGATTAGAACGTCATCTTCGCGTTAACTTTGATGATCGTGTAGCCGATCTCTTCAAGAGGCGTGATGCCGCCCGGGAGAGCGTAACGCGACTGGAAGTCCTGGCGGTTCATCAGGTTGAAGCTGTAGTCGACTCCACCACCGATCAAGATGTTCTTCGCGATCTCGAAATCCACACCCGCGGTCAAACCACCGTTCAAGCCATTGGAATCTTCTTCGCCTGAGCTCGTGTCGCCCGGAAATCCAGCGGCATAGGGGTACTGCCGGCTGGTGTACTTTCGGTAAACGTAAGTCACTGAGGCACCAACGTAGGGCTTAAGCTTTCCAGACAAGATGTAGTACTTTGCGCCAACGCTAAAGTCGTATTGCTCGAGCTCGCGATAAAAGTTCTGCCAGTAGGTATCTACGTCGTGGCTCGAATACAAGAACGATCCTTCTAGGACCCACCTCGACTCAATATTCATACCCACCGTAACGCCGAGACCGAAGTTAGACTTTACATTGGAGGTGTTGTAGTTCGGAGCAGCCAAGATACCACCGACGAAGAACTTATCGCGCTTCTCTTCGTCTTTGCGCTCTTCGAGCTTAATCGACGATGTGGATTCGGGAGCCTCCCAATTGTCTTCTTTGATCTCATTTTTCGGCTGAATGATTTCAATCTTTTCGATGGTTACCTGAGTGGCAACAACCTCTTTGGGCTCTTCTTTTTTGGATTCAACAACGATGGCCGTAGCTGTTGCCGATGTGGCCGCGGCGGGCGTATCCAAACGATCGCCGAACAAACGTTCGACGCGCTGTTGTTCTTCACGCAAGCGAGACTCTTCGAGTTTCTCGACGATCTTCTGCTCCGTTTTTAATTCTTCACCCTGACGCGCTTTACGCATCAATTCAGCTTTGCTTTCCTGAATGGGCGAAGCTTCGACAACCGTCACAGGCTGGGCAACTGCAGCATTGGAATTGCTATTGGTGTTTGAATTTAGAATCACCACGCCTTGCGAAGGCTGGCTTTCCGAAACTACGGTCGAATCATTCTGAGCAACCGTAGTTGAGCGACGGAGTGATCCGTCGGAATAAGCATTAGCTTGTAAGCTAAGGCTTGCGATCGCAATGACGGCGACCAACTTGTTGAACTTCATGTTCTACCCCTCTGGTAAGAGTTAACGATTCATTCGTTACAAGCGAGCAGTAGAGCAAGCCACGTGCCCGAATTTCAGATCATCCCGTTTTGGCTCGTAAACCCTTGAAAGTTGGTCGAATGCTAAGGGCTACATGGTCCATTGGAAACTTTATCCCCCCGCCAGATGCGAATCTCTTGTGATCATCAATTCGACTTTTCATGAAAAAAAGAAAGGATCCCGCGCAAATTGGCGGAGGCGCGCCGTACCCTCGCATATGTAGGCT
>JBEIHA010000073.1:0-11548 GCA_040381635.1 Pseudobdellovibrionaceae bacterium | reverse complement strand
TTGTCGAAGGTCATGCCGGGCAAGCCTTGGATCTTGGCGTTCCCATTTCTCAGGCCGACCGCGCGCTGGTGCCCGACATTTGCGCCGCGAGCACTCGTCTAAAGAGTGGTGGTTTGGCGGGTCTGGCGTTTGCGGGCGGCGCGATTCTGGCGGGGGCCGAAGAGTACTCGCGTGCGTTCAAAACCGGTGAAAGCATTGGTATTCTTTTACAATCGCTAGACGACTTGAAAAATCTGAAGTTCGACAAGGACACTCCCGAAAAACAATTCGAGGATCTGCGCAATCAACGGCCGGGGCTTGTTTGGGCGGCGGCGGCTTCGCACGAAAGACGTGAATGCTGGGATGAACTCTTAGTGGCTCTTCCTAATGAGGCGAAAATTGAAGCTTGGCTAAAAGAATACCAAATTAGGGAACGTGAACGCGAGCGCGTGGACATGCGCTTACGTTTTTTAAGTGGGCGCTTGCAAGGCCAAAAAGAAATCGAAGAAGTCTTCGCATTACTAGTGGGTGCATATGAAAAACTCTAAGGCTATTGTTATCGGCGGCGGCTTCGGTGGCTTAGCGTTGGGAATCCGTCTTCAAAAATTGGGATACGAAACCACGCTACTGGAAAAGCGGGATATGATTGGTGGGCGTGCCTACGTCTTTCGCGACAAAGGTTTTACCTTCGATGCGGGGCCAACGGTGATTACGGCCCCAGAATGTTTAGAAGAATTGTTCGCGCTGAATGGCCGTAAAATGAGCGACTACGTCGAGATGATGCCGATCACGCCTTTTTACCGTTTGTCTTGGGACGATGGTTTCGAGTTCGACTATTCGAACGATGAAGAAAGCCTTAAACGCCAAATTCTAGCGCAAAGTCCTGCCGACTGGGAAGGCTACCAAGAGTTTTTGAAATACTCGAAAGAAGTCTTCAAGGAAGGCTACACCGAGCTCGCGCATAAACCCTTTCTCAATTTTTGGAGCATGATACGATGTGCGCCGCAACTCGTGAAGCTTCAGGCGCACAGGTCCGTGTATTCGATGGTTTCGAAATTTATCAAAGACCCGAAGCTGCGTGAAGCCTTCAGCTTCCACTCGCTTCTGGTCGGCGGAAATCCTTTCGCGACTTCTAGCATCTACACTCTAATTCATTACCTGGAACGTAACTGGGGCGTATTCTTCCCGCGTGGGGGAACGGGCGCGTTGGTGCAAGCGCTGGGTAAATTGTTTACGGAAATGGGCGGGACGATTCGCCTAAATGCCGAGGTCGATGAAATTGTTTGCGAAGGAAGACAAATTCAGGGTGTAAGACTTAAATCCCAAGAGTTTATCGAGGCGCCCCTCGTGGCTTGCAATTCGGACGTGGCCCACACCTATCGCGACCTGCTAAGGGGATCGAAGGCCGTCGAAAAGCCTCGCCGTAAGGCCTTGAATAGCCAATACAGCATGTCACTTTTTGTGATTTATTTTGGCACTAAGAAAAAATATCCGGGACAAGCCCACCATCAAATTATTTTTGGTCCGCGCTACGAAGAGCTTCTCAAAGATATTTTCAAACGTAAGGTTTTGGCCGACGATTTTTCACTCTACCTGCACGCGCCGACCGTCAGCGATCCTCAGTTGGCGCCCCCGGGGCACGAGGGCTTTTATGTCTTGTCGCCGGTTCCGCACCTAGAAAAAGGTGACATTGACTGGAAAACGGCGGGTCCGCTTTATGCCGAGCGGATTTTGGATTATCTTGATCGCAAGTTCTTGCCGGGGCTCAAAGAAAATCTTGTCACCCAGCGGATATTTACTCCTGAGGACTTTAAAACGGAATTGAACGCTCACTTTGGATCGGCATTTTCTATCGAACCTTTGCTGACCCAAAGCGCTTGGTTTCGCACCCACAACCGCGCGCCCGGAGTGGACGGCTTGTATTTCGTGGGTGCCGGCACTCATCCAGGGGCGGGCGTGCCTGGTGTCGTGAATTCAGCCAAGGCTACGGCCGAAGTCATCGCGGGTGAGATGTGACGGAAACCCGGCTGACCGAGATTTGTCGGGACTCGATCGCGCGTGGTTCAAAGACGTTTGCGTTCGCCTCGCGCTTTTTCGGGCGCGAGAAAGCGCGAGACGCCGCTTTACTCTATCATTGGTGCCGCAATTGTGATGACACCGTCGATGAATCCTCCGGAGAAAACCAAAGGCTTGGACTAGAGCAACTAAAACTGGGAGTGGCCGAGGCGCTCAGCGGAAAGCCCGGGAAGTCTGTGCCCACACAGGCGTTGGCTTATTTAGTGACCAAGTACTCGATCCCCGCGCACTACCCGACCGAATTGATCGAGGGTATGGCGATGGACGCGCAATTCAAAACGCCGCGCGACCTGCAGGAACTTGAGCTCTATTGCTACCGAGTCGCTGGGGTGGTTGGACTGATGATGGCGCATATTTTAGGTGTGAGTTCCGAGACCGCACTGCGCAGTGCGTGTGACCTTGGGATGGCCATGCAGCTGACCAATATTTCGCGCGACGTTATGGCGGATCATGGTAATGGGCGCTGCTATATTCCGGAAGACGTTTTGAGCCGACATGGTCTTAACGTGATGAACTACGCCGAACCTGGGCGGCGCGGGCAGTTGAACGCCGCCGTGGGCGACCTCTTGGCGGCGGCGGAAGGTTACTATGCCTCGGGTGAATACGGCGCACGTTTTTTATCGGCGCGTTCAGCCTTCGTGATTTTAATTGCGCGCTTTGCCTACGCGCGCATCGGCGCAAAAGTTCGGGCCTTTGGTTGTGCTGAACGGCAGATCACTTCTCGATTCGAGAAGTTTTTTTGCCTACTCAAGGCCGCCCAAGTTTGGACTTATCAATTGTTACGTCGTCCGCGTTGGCAACCTGCTTCCATTCAACAAATCTGGAGACTTCCGTGAATAGCTTTTACCGTGACACCATAGAATACGCTGCCGAGATCAAGAACTTCGATCGAGATGACTGGATTGCGTACGTGCTCTGGGTCGGGCTAATGGCCGGACTTTTCTTTGCCACTTTTGGCTTCGTGATGCTTGGTCACGTGAACGGAGTCGAATTTCCGTCTTACGTTTGGAACGTACCGATTGGCTGTTTCATCTTCATCGGCGCAATCGCCTTCGATACGATCGGACATCGCACGCGTTACGCGGAAGAGGTAAAAAAAGGTGAGGCACTGGTTCACCACATTACAATTTTCGCCGGTATCACCAGCTGTTTGGGGCTTTGTATGGCGTACTCGTTCCCGGTCTTTTGGAAGTTTCCGACGTTGTCCCTGATCATCTTAAGTTTTTTCTATAGCATCATTGATGAAGGACTGCATTGGCATCGCTATCTGAATGGACATTCGGACCGCGTAGAAATGTGGAGCCACTTCTTTATATTCCTGGGCCACTCGATTATGATTTTCTCTTGGTACTATTGGTTCACTCAAGGCTATCCCGGCGTGAAAGAGACGCTGGCTTTCTTGCCTTAGATTTTTTGCAGTTCGCGATGTAATTTGCGGGAGATCAAAACTCCCGCGAGCGCGACTAGTCCGAAAGCGGCTAGGTAGCCGACAAATTTCATTTCGACATCTTGACCAAGCGCTAACTTCCATAAAATTTCACCGTAATGGCGAGTGGGCAGAAACTGCGAGACCTTTTCGACGTTGACGGGAAGCGCTTCCGGCGGCATCCACAGACCGCCCGCGAACGAGGATAAGATATAAATCAAATTGAAGATGGGCAGCGCCGCCCAAGCGCTAACCCAATTGGCAATGGCCGCAGCGATCAGCGCAAAAGGTATAGCGCCGATTAAGGCGATCGAGGTCATCACGGACCAACGTTTGAAATCCATGTCTGCGCCGGCAGAATACTCGACGGCCGCGTACACGACCAGTGCCGCGGCGATGCCGCAAACCAAGGTGTTAAAAGCCTGTGAGAAAAAAAGCACGGGAGCGCGCACGGGCAGCGTGCGCATCAGAGCATACCAGCCGCTCTTTAATTCCTGAGCCTGGTGGACACCAAACTGAAAAAGGCAAACGCCGAGAATGGCGAAGGCGGTGAAGGAAGCCATCAAGAATTTCGCCTTGTCGGGGGTGTTTGCATTCGGCAAGGCGAATAGCAGAAAAAATAGGGCCGGAAAAATCATCGTGCTGGCGACATAGCCGGGCTCACGTACCAGCTGCCTTAATCTTAAAATGACGTGGGCCCAGAGTATTTTCAATTTGGCCTACCGATCAGACGTAAAAAAACATCTTCTAGTGCTAGAGGCGCCACGTCGATGTCCGAGGCCTGACCCCAAGCCACGAGTTCCATCAAGGCTTTGTCCGGATCGCCCGAATCCAGCGACCAGCGATCGTGCCCTTCCAACGGGCGCGCAGACCAGGGCGTCGGCGGAGTTTGAATCGATGTAAACTGAATACGTTTGTATCCATAACGGCGTTTTATTTCGGCGGGGCTGCCAGAGTGCACCACGGCACCGGCGGCCAATACGACAATCCGACCGGCGAGGGCCTCGGCCTCGGCCAAGTAATGGGTTGTCATTAGAATTGCGCCGCCCTGTTCACGGTACTTGGTCAAAAGCTGCCACACTCGCTGACGCATTTCTATGTCAAGACCAGTCGTGGGTTCGTCCAGAATCACAAGCGGTGTACCAAGCGCAAAGGCGCAGGCGACGGACACGAGACGTTTTTGTCCGCCGCTCAAATGCCTTACGGGAAGCTTCAGGAAGGATTGCATCTCGAGATCTGTGGTCAGGAGTTTTAGATCGCTTGATTTTTTGGAGTGGGCCGCACTGAACTCGATTAAATCCATCGCCCTTACATGAGCGGGAAACGCGGGCTCTTGCGGAACGTAGCCCATCGCGCCGCGGGCCGCGAGCGTCCCGGAAGTAAATCCAAAGATTTCTATTTTGCCCTGATCGGGACTGAGGAGTCCGTTGGCCAATGATATCGAAGTCGATTTGCCCGCGCCATTGGGACCGAGGAGGACGGTGAAGTCTCCTGGTTGGACTTCGAAATCAAGGCCCGACAAAACCACTTTTTTGCCGAAGGACTTTCGAACCTCGGAGAATCGAAGAGCGGCTGGGCGGGTTTCCGTTTGTTTTGTGAGGCGATCATGGAACACTCCCGGTGTTTACCTTAGGAGTCGTAAAAAGCAAAGATGGACTTTCTAGACGTGGGGTGCGGGACCTTGAAGCGTGGCGGAACTTTGAACTCAAGGAGATTCTCTCTACAATAGGGCATGCAGAAATCCATTCGGCTCTTTGTTGTTACCGCCGCTATTTTCCTGGCCTCCATCGCGCTGGCCGCCATTTATCCAGTGGGACTGGCCATGGTTCCTCCGATTCAGTTCCCCCCCTCGGATTCGGGAGTGACGGGGCTGCGCTTCAGCGTGCTTTACGAACGTCATCGCGACATGCACAGGATTGACCTGGCTATGCTGGGGAATGTCACGGATCAGTCGTTCGTCGGCGTCGCGATTACGGGCGGTGCTAATATTCACCACGAGATGACGATGATCATGGGTCTCGAAGTCGCCGTCGGCGTGAATTATATGAAAGAAAAAGCCGGAGTGTACGGCGTGCAAATTGCCGTACTCATGAATTGGATGAATGCCTGAGAAAGCGTGGCCAGTCATCAATGTTGGTTTCTAATTTTCGGTTGGAATTACGAGCCGTACGCGTCTTCGCTTTTGATTTGATCTTCGATTTGTTTTTCAACTTCCGCGGCGGTCCATACTTTCCCTTTTCCGACTCCGGGGCAGAATTTGGCGACTTCGCCACCCCATGTCTTGGCGTTCATAACTTCGGGCCAAAATGGCCAGGTTCGACATTGAGTGGGACGCCCCAGGTAGACGCTGCACCTTTTGTCTTTTAGGAACACACAGTCGTCGGTGGGTCCGTTCTTTAGCTTCCAAATCCCCGCTTCTTGATCGCAGTAGTTTTGAGTGAACGCGGCCGCCGTGATTCCGAGATGTTTGGCCATGGCTTTGCGATCGGATTTTGTGAGATACACGTAGCCGTAGCCACCGCGGCTTACACAGCAGTTTCCCGAACCCTGACATTGGAACTGGATCCCTTCGGACCAAAACTTTTTCTTCACAGATTCGAAGTTTGCCAGTAAAAAATCAAGATGCCCACAGGGATTCATAAAAAAATCGGGATGTGCGAGGCCGGCCAACTTCCGCAGTCCATTTTGCGTTTGAAATCCGGCTGGGTTGTGGCCGGAGACACTCAGCCGCTTCAGGGTTATTGTATTTTGATGGCTGATCCCGTGGTTGCGGATTTTAACGCTTTGCCCGAAAGTGCGCGCGCCCAATACGCTTTGGACATGGGGCGGATCGGTGATGCCCTGCTGAAAGTGCGCGGGGCTATCCGCATTAATTACGAGACCTGGGGGAACCAAGACCCAGCACTCCACACACACATTGTTCCCCGTTTCGCGAGCGAAGCGCCGGTCTTACGCGTGCAAACGCCTCGACAGGCGTACGATTGGGCCGCGGCTCGACCATATTCACCCGAGCTTGATGGGGAATGGATGAACGCCATCCGCGAATTTTTGAAGAGCTACGTTTAGGGTGGATTTCTCTACCCAAATTTTTTTGATTGTTCTCGGCTTGATCGCCGGATTCATTGATTCGATTGCCGGCGGCGGTGGCTTGATCACCGTTCCCATGTTTTCCATTCTATTAGAGCCTGGCGCGCTCGCGATCGGCACGAACAAGATCGTAGGAATGGTTTCGACCGGTGTTGCCCTTTACGTCTATCGTCGGAGCGGTCACGTGAAGTTGAGCGGCAATTGGGGCTTTGCGCTTGTGGTGGGCTTCGGGGCGCTGGTTGGCGCCTGGTGCTCACGCTACGTTCCCGCCGAAGCTTACAAATGGCTTATTGCCGCAATGGCACCCATTGTGCTTTGGATCGTTTTCCACAAAGACATTTGGATTAAGCAATCGTTACGCAAGCACGATCACTCGCATCCTAATCGGTGCATTCTGCTTCTCGCGGCTTTGTTCTGCGGATTTTACGATGGGATCGCAGGACCGGGAGGAGGAACTTTGATGTTTTTGAGCCTCTTCGTCCTAGCCAAAATGCCATTACTGACTTCAATGGCAACGGCCAAAATAGCCAATTTTACATCGGCGTCCGTCGCACTCGCCACATTTGCCACAACAGGAAATGTCGCTTGGAGCGCAGGACTGATCATGGCTGCGGGTGTCTCTGTCGGTGCTGCAGTTGGTGCTGGCTACGCGATAAGAAGCGCGACGGTGTTCGCAAGGTTTTCTTTGCTGGCCGTTTCATCGCTTTTGATAATTCGTTTACTTATGAGCTAGCGATCGGACTTCGCGCTCCTTCACCATCCGGCCCAACGGTTGCTATCCAAGCTTTTTCGTGAATCAAATCATGGTGAAATGAGCAAACCGTAGTGAGGTTATCGAGCTCATTACCACCCCCCTGGCTTATGGGCCGAATGTGATGAATATCAACCCAGCGGTCGCTTCCGCAACGTCGCCCCCGCGCATCGGTGTGTGTGCAACGGCCTTGATCTCTCGCAAAAACTTCGTGTTTTCGTGCTGCTGACAAGGGTTTACGAACTCTGTTTAAACAGAGTTCGTCCACCTGGCTTACATCGGATTCCGGTCGTTCTTCTTGCGCTTGATCTGCTTTCTCTCGTCGCTTCCAAGCACGCTCAGCTTTCTGAACTGGATCATATCTTCTTAAATATTCCCTCAGCCCTGCTTCTAAGGCCGCACCTAGCCCCGCAGCCTTTCTTCTTTGCGCCTGTAAAGCCTGAACTCGCTCAACTAAGTCAGGAAAGTCTTTCGACACGCGGACCTTGATTTCAAAAAATTCGTCAGAAAGCGGCTTGATTCGTTCGCGGCCGCTACGTGGGTTGATCCGTGCCACTTCCCTATCGATCATCTGTGATGAATTGTTCAAGGCGAACTTAATCAGTTCTGCAGAGTTTTCTTTCGTCAGCGTCGAAACAATTCGGCTTGCCTTCGAAACGCTAAGGCCTGAATCAATTAGTTCGGGGAACTCAAGCGCCTTTCGTGCAACTGATATATAGGTGTATGCCACAGATTCGCTAAACGCCAAGATATCGACGGCGTACTTAAACACGCTCGAGCAACCCAGTGAACGGTGAAGTCTCGTTCGCTCGGCTTCTTGAATGAGACTGAGAAATTCAATCTCACTCTCCCGAAACCGTTCTCTAAAGTTCATGGATCTTTTGTGAATTACGTTTTGCTCTGGTGTCATCGACGCTCCTTATTCGGAAATCGGATCGCAGGTTCCGATTGGCTTTTGCGAAACCGAAGTTGCAAGGGCCGCATCAGGCCTCAAGTCGAACTTATAAGGCGCCTAGTCCGGAATGTCGGAGATCAAAGTCGAATCCCAAAAAAACCTACTCTGTTTAAACAGAGTCCTGTGAGCCCAAAACAAAAAACATCAGTCAGTCCGTAAAAAAAAGGGCGGGATAAACCCGCCCTGCTTTTATAATGGTAAAGCGGTCAAGCCGCGTAACCCTTAAAATCTTTCTACATCTTCGCCCCGCCCGAAGCGCCCTTTTTACCGTAGACGATGGTGCAGAACTTGGCAGTGATGCCAAGGAGCGAGCTAGATTTGTGGTCGACCGCAGTCACTTGCGCGACACCGCCGTTTTTCTTCGCGGCATCGATGGAAGCATCGCCCGTCGCGATCAAACCAAGAATCGAGGATGCACAAGATTCGCCCGTCGCCGTGCCACCGTACGCGTCGGTCACGCCTAGCGGGCCCTTTACGTCGGTGTACCACGCTCCAGAAACGGGTGACATCGCCGAAGCGCAACCCATCAAATATGAAGCGACTAAACCTAGAACACCCAATCTAACTGCTGTCTTAATCACGTTGTAATCCTCGTGTTAATGTTAACGTTGACTTGTTAAGGCTCTCAAAATTTTAACTACAATCCAAGTCTTTGAAGACTAAACGAAACAAAATCTCGACCAAGACCGAACTAGCTCTATGTCCAGTTTTGACTCCTCCGGAGTGTGAAAACCAATCCCGGAAGATAAAACTTTGTAACACCACAGGGGGAATACTCATGTTCATGAAACTAACGATTTTGATCGTGCTAAGCTTTGCATTCAACGCGTACGCGGGTCTTAGACCAATGATCGTCGGCGGCTCGGATGCCGTGGCGGGCGAATTTCCGTTCATTGTCTCGCTGCAAGAGGGAAACATGGGTCACTTCTGTGGCGGCTCGCTCATAAAAAAGAATTGGGTTCTAACGGCCGCTCATTGCGTTGAGGGTAATTACATAACAAAGGTCTATTTAGGACTACTAGACCAGAATGACAAAACCGCTGCCGAAGTACGTGCGCCCAAGCGAATCATCCGCCATCCTCGGTACGATAGCGAAACCGTAGACTACGATTTCGCGCTCATCGAGCTAGACGCCGACAGCACTTACGCGCCCATCGAAATGAATATGGCGGAAATCTCGATCCCTTCACCCTCCATTCCGGGTCCAAAGATTATGTCGACAGTCGCGGGCTGGGGTGAGACAGGTCAGTATTTCAAGCCAATGAGCTCGGCACATGTTCTGCAGAAGGTCGACGTACCACTCGTCGCTAAGGAAGTTTGCGAGCAGACCTACACAGATTTACTGACGGACCGAATGATCTGCGCGGGCCTTACCAGCGGCGGTAAAGACTCCTGCTACGGAGACAGCGGTGGTCCACTCACCATGAAGGATACGAATGGCGTGAGCAAATTGATCGGCGTCGTCAGCTGGGGCGAAGGCTGCGCCCAACCCGACAAGTATGGTGTCTACGGCAAGGTCAATGCCGTCCTAGACTGGATCAACACCACTTCGATGTAATGTTCACGACGGACGGATCATCGGCGGATGCGTTCCTCCACCGCGACATGTAATAAATCCGGCAGGAATCTTGAAGGGCTTCCCCTAATGTACAGACTTGCATTTCGCGGGCTGAAGCCGTTTAATCCTGGGAGCCAAAATGGAAAAAAATCTACCTCTGCATAACATCTTAAGGACGCGGTTCGGATTGTCCGAATTCCGTAAGGGCCAACTCGCCATATTAGAATCTATCCTTAAAAGGCACGACACTCTCGCCGTAATGCCCACGGGCGGAGGCAAATCGCTTTGCTACCAACTGCCCGCCCTGCATTTCAACGGTCTAGTGATAGTGATCTCGCCGCTGATCGCCTTGATGAAAGATCAAGTGCGTCTACTGCGGGCACAAAATTTACCCGCTGGCTGTCTGCATTCCGGACAATCGAACGATGAAAAGCGCGAAGTGTTCCGGGAACTGAACAAAGGTGGATCCTTTATTCTATATCTTAGCCCCGAGCGCGCGCAGACCGCGAATTTTGCCGAATGGTTAAAGTCGCAAAACGTCGTGCTCTTCGCCATCGACGAGGCTCACTGCGTTTCACAATGGGGCCACGATTTTCGCGAGGACTACGGCAAGCTCGCTCTCTTGCGGGAGGTAAAACCTGGCGTGCCGATCTTGGCGCTCACTGCGACGGCTACTCCGCGCGTGCTCACCGACATTGAAAAACAATTGCGCATTCAAAAACCCGAACGCCACGTTTACGGATTTTACCGCCCCAATTTGTTTTATCAGGTCGAAATTTGTGCGGACGACGGTGTGAAACTCAGCATGCTGAAAGAGGCGATTCGCAAGAATCCCGAGGGCCGAATTCTTGTCTACAGCGGAACCCGCAATGGCTGCGAGGAACTGGCTTCGGCACTAAGCGAATCGTTCGACCGCGTCGGTTACTATCACGCTGGCCTCGGTGCGGAAGAAAGAAAAAAGACGCAAGAGAAACTCGACCGCGAAGAAATTCGCATTATGGTCGCAACCAATGCGTTTGGCATGGGCATCGACTATCCCGACGTACGCTTGGTCGTGCATGTGCAAATGCCAGCGAATATCGAATCGCTTTATCAGGAAATGGGCCGCGCCGGCCGTGACGGCAAGCCGTCGCTCTGTCTACTGCTTTATTCAAAAAAAGACCGCGGCCTTCATTCCTATTTCATTACCAGCGCCAAGGCCGAACAATCGATCATCAATCAGCGCTGGCGCTCGCTGGAAGCGATCACTCAATTTGTTGAAAGTGCCGAATGCCGCCACGAGGGAATTCTGACTTATTTCCGAGACACAGATCGCATCGATCACTGTGGCCATTGCGATATCTGCACGCCGACATCCATGATGAAAATAGCCAAGCCCGCGGAACAAGCTCGGGCGGCCGCCAAACCACGCCTGCGAAAAAAATCCCCGCGCGAACCTGCCCAGCAGATCGAAAGTCCGGAGGCCGAAGCGCGCGCGCTTATCCTGCGCGATTGGCGCAAACACTTCGCTAAGGAGCGTGATGTCCCCGCATTCATCATTTTCAGCGACAAAACTCTGCGCGATCTCGCCTCACGAAATCCCCGCTCGCTCGAGGAGCTCGAGAAGGTCTACGGACTCGGACCCGCCAAGATCGAACTCTTCGGCAGTGATCTGTTGAAAGAACTGGGTCAGTGCTGATTAGGCCCTTTTATTAGGCAAATGAACATTGCCTCCTC